>CAZYQJ010000028.1:13365-17565 GCA_964649925.1 uncultured Litorilinea sp. | reverse complement strand
TGCGCATACTCAGTACGCGCGTCCTCGTGGTAGCGGTTGGCCATGGTGATGGCGTCGACGCCCGCCGCAGGTGTGACCTGCAGCAGGTATTCGTTGGCCTGGAAGGGATTGGGCATAATGATCGCGACGCCGTTGGCGGCGTTGAGCGCGTCGATCTCGGATGCGCCGACATCCGCGCCAAACTGTACGATAAACTGATCGCTGGACAGGGCAATCGGCTCATCCTCGTTGCTTGGAGGCAGCACCAGGCCCGCTTGTGCGATGAGATTGGCGCCCTCGGCCAGGATCGTGCGCGCCAAATCCACAACTTCCATGCGCGCCATCGATACCGGCAAACGGAAGACCAGAATGCCATCCGCCAGTTCATCCGCCAGTTGCAGATGGTATTTCTGGCCGACGAAGTTCTGCACCGCCTGGGTCGAGACGTCCTCCTGGGCCAGCAGGCCGATGCGGTCGAGGGCGATCTGAACCGGAACCTGCACCTCTCCGCTCCCGTCGCTGCCATAGAAAAAGTCGGTTTCGCTGTTGGGCGGCGGCTCGACGACCTGGAGTTGGGCACTGGCCGTCTGCTCAAACTCCCAGGTGAAACAGGGGTCGCCAGCGCAGACCGTCACGGTGTGTGCGCCCAACGAGGCATCCACTGGAACGGTGAACGGCTGGCTGAATGTGCCGCCGCTTGGGATGGGAAAGGTCGTGATCGTCTCGCCATCCCAGAGAACGGTGCCCGGATAGCCGCCGGGGGTGTAGCCCGCGCCGTTGAGTTGAATGGTCGCGCCGGCAGGGGCTTGCGCTGGGCTGAGACTGAGCGTCGGCGCGAGCGGCGCGGCGTTGGCAGGGGATACAACGGGTGCGGCGCTGAAGATACAGGCCGCACACAGCAGCAGGCTGATCAGCTTTTTCATGGTTCTTCTCCTTCTGTACAGTTTCTGATCCTTGAAATGGTGTGGAGACTCCACGGTTATCTCCTCACGGCCATTGGTCTGGAGTAGGGTTTGGAGGCAGCCAGTGGAACCGGGGGCTTCCACCGGCTGCCATCTTCATGTCACAGTCTTCCCCTTGGGATGTTCAAGGGCAGGGGACAGGCCGAACCCAACGGTAATTTAGTGGAAGGTGTCCGCTGGGGAGACAAAAGGGGCTGGGCAGGATCTCGACAGGGAGATCGACCACAGGTTCCTGCTGTGCCTGACGGCACCGTTCGGCCTGCTCCATGAGATAGGCATAATGCGCCGGACTCGGCCCGAAGAGATTGGCCGACTGTTCGAGATGTGCTTGCCATTGCCGCGCCGCCGCACGACCACACGGGTCCATGCCAAACTCTGGATGAGCTGGCGGCTCAGGATGCGGGGTCGCTACCGGCGGATCGCTGTAATCGGGTGGAAGAATGGGGCCGAGAGGGGGCGGAAGTGCGTCACCGGCTAGCACAGTGCCCGTGACCACGCACATCAGGCTTAACGCCAGCGCGACAACCGAAAAGAACTGTTTCATCCGCTTCATCAACATGGTTGTCCTCCTATTCATCACAGAGCCAGCTTTCGCCTAGAAGAAGGCAGGTTGAGCAAAATGCCTGCATTTGTTCCTGCATCCCCGTGGTGTACAATCGCGGAGCACGACGTCATCTTTTCGTGCGTGACAGGCAGCTGATACGTTTGTTCCTGGTCTCGTCTTGGCCCCTCTTCCTATTGTTTGAAGATGATAGGCAGATACAGGACGTAGCGTGGATCCTCCTCATCTGGGGGTGCACTTGTGCTGAGACCATAGGTCAGGTCGTCTAGCAGTAGAAAGTTGCTGGCGCGGTTCTTTTCCGGTGGGCTGCCCACGACCTCCGTTGTGCCGCCCCAAATCTCGACCCGTTTGATTTGCTTGGGATCTGTGCAGATAAATTTGGGCAGTATACAGAGGGGCAGCCTTTTCTCAAGCTTCACTTCGTGCCACGCGCCATCATCGAAGTTGTGTATAAAGGTCCGCGTTGTGCTGCCGATGAAATTGTCATCCTCGTCAAAACCGTTCATGACGACGGTGACCTCCTTGCCGTCGAGAGCGGCGCTCCCGTCGAACCTGACATAGGCTGTGACGTAGTCTTTTGGGCCGTCAAATTCGACGTCGATCACGTATCGAGAAAAATCGGACCTTGAAAGTGTACGCACGGCGATGTCACCCGATCTGGCCTGTCTGCAATTGCTGCCCTGCCTGACCACGGGATTTCGATTACAGCGGACCCCTTCCACGGCATTGTGGAAGCTTGCCCCTTGCCGAGCGACGAGGGCTTCGCCAACAGCCAGGAAATCGAAATCGATGGTTGTCGCTGTCCCGGGTGTTGGCATGGCGTGCGCGGGTGTCACCATAGCGCCAAGCAGAAGGACTATCCAGGATATAGCAATAACACCGCACCGCATACGGGACCCTACTCGTTGATTACCTAACCTGATGACCACAGCCACACCTCCTGATTTGCTCATGAACGCAGCCTCTCGCTGCGTGTGTAGACTACACGCGATGGCCGCGCTGCGACTGCCAAAAACGAGCTGGGTTCTGCCAATTTTGGGGTTAGGTGCGGTTCGCAGACGTGGAGGGGGGCGAGTGGAGCGAGGGCAAGTCTGCACCAGCGCGTATGTGGGTAGCGACGGGCTAGGTTGGTGACAGAAAAAAGCCGCCGCGCGTGATGAAACGCGCGGCGGCTCTGAGTGAGGCTATCTAGGTGGATTACTGCTCCTGAGGCTTGCTGTCCAGTGGATCGAACACGATCCCGTAGAGTCTCCCCTTCAGATGTGATGCACAATCGCTCGCCCCATTAGGATGGCAGCCGATATAGAGGACGGCCGGTCCCGTCCAGAACGCAAGCTCATGTGGCGGTGCAGGTGTCAGTTCGAGGCAGGTTGCGAGCGTGCCATCGATAGCGCCACGATTGTCGAAGGTAAGTGCCATCCGTTCCGGCGGTGAACCCACTCGGGTCGTATCAAAGTTGGTCCACCAATAGCGGGGCTCTTTGAGATCGTAGGAGCACCCTTCCACTGATGATTCTGGCGGTGAGTAATGTTCATTGCCCAGCGTCGCAGCAAACGTGCCAGTCAGGATGTCTGCATCTAGAACGGTCGGGAGCGCCATTGTGACAGGCGATTCGCCCGTCATAGGTGGTACCCCCTCTGGACGTGGCTGATAGTAGACAATTGGGTTTTCGCCTTCCCCTGCATTGACGTCTAGTGCACCCGCTGCCACAATTGAGAATGTCTCGTAGAATTGAGTGTCGTTTTCCTTAAATTGGTTAAACGCACTCTCAGTCTGATCGCTAATGCCTGCTGGTATGGACAGACTTGCCGCCCATTCACGCAGGTTGATTGTGCATGTGATGTAGCCTCCACCGCTCATCTCCGCCACGCCGGTGGACACGTCGGTGGGATGACCTCTGCTTGAACGTTCTACGGAGTCTTCGGAGTAGTTCACTTCGCGCACCGTTGTGCATGTCTCCATGACCTGGGCACCGTCACTAAGATCGACATAGCCCCCCGAGCTGCTAGCATCGCGCCCATACAACCGAAAACAGACCACAGGCTCGCCACTGTCGCCAGACTTGGGGAAGTTGATGTGAAACGTCCAGTAAATATAGTACCCCTCCGCAGCCTCACTCTCGAATACTCGGCTAGGATCATCCATGTCAAAGATGGTTTCTTCGCAGTCTGGACCGCCCGACACAGTTGACGGTGGGGTCGATGGTGGCGCTGGTGTCGACGGGGCACATGCACTGAGTATCCAGATGCCTACCAGCGTGGAGAGCAAGATCACAAGAACGAACCGTGTAGACATTGGGGCCTCCTTTTGTTACTATGGCTTCTATCATCCGTTGCGATTATCAAAAGGGGTGCGCTGTTGCACGCGCCTGCAGGAGTCAGCCCAGGCGTTGCCGGAAGAAGCTACGTCTGTCTATCATACATTGGTATTAACGGGCGAATCTGCCATTTTCAGCGCAATTCCTGCCAGCATTCTCCGGTAGTTGATCTTCAGTCGTTTGTCGAGGCTCTGACGTCGGTAGGTGTGGACGCGTTCATGTCGCCTGTCGGACAAGCTGATGACAGCCAAGACGGTCACCACTTCAGACAGCTTTATCCAGGCGGTTGCGACGGCGCTGGACTATTTCGCTGACCCTGCCTGGTTGGGAGCCAACTCTCCGCTGGCTGCGCCCTATCTGCTCGGTCACCTGCTCGACCC
>CAZYQJ010000028.1:0-13355 GCA_964649925.1 uncultured Litorilinea sp. | reverse complement strand
GACCCCTATGAAACAGGGGAAACAGAGCAGCAGCGCGGCCTTGCCCTGCGATCCGCCCTCCAGCGCGCGGCCTCCCAACTGGCCGCAGACCAACAAGACCTGCTGCGCGCCCTCTATTTTGAGCGCAATCCTCATCTCAACAACACCGGCGTGGCCCTGGCGCTCAACCTGCCTGAGCGCACCTTCTATCGCGCCAAGAATCAGGCCATCCAGGTGCTGGCGCAGGCGCTCAACCAGACACTGTTGCCACCGTTACGGCCCGAGACACCCGTCTATCAGGCTATGATCGGCAGGACCGAGGTGTTCCGCGGCTGCCTTGCGGCGCTGCACGCCGGTCACTCCGTCTATATTTCGGGCGCAGGCGGCACGGGCAAGACCACCCTGGGCGCGGCCATCGTGCAGGCATGGCAGGGTGCATCGTCGATTCAGAAATCCGATGAGGGGGCTGAACGCGCCAACGCCCACCAGCGCACCTTCTGGTTTACGGTGCGTCCGAGCCTCAACGACTATCTAGCGAGTTTCCTCTTTGCACTGGGCTATTTCTTACGCAGCCACGGCGCGTCTCATACCTGGCGACAGCTAGTAGCGGATCGGGGCAAGATTCATGTCGAGCAACTCTTGGGTCTCATTCGCTACGACCTGCAAACGCTGCAAGACATCCCCCTGCTGTTCTGTGTCGACGAAGTTGACCAACTCCAGCCCGAACGCGCCGAACATGCCCAGTTGCTCTATCTCCTGGAGGAGTTGCGCCCGATCACGCGGCTGCTTTTGCTGGGGCAGCGCGTCGTGTTAGAGGTATCCGAATATCGCACGCTGGGGGGCTTCACCGCCGCCGAGATCGACGAGTACTTGGGACAACGGGGGTTGACACAACTGAGCGCAGGGGTGCGCCAGCAACTTGAGGAACGCACGCGCGGCAATCCGGCCTTGCTGACCCTGGTCATGGCGCTCTACGAGTTGGGCGGTGACCTCGAGGAGAGTCTGCACAGTTTGGAGGGAGCGCCCTCGCTAGAAGCCCTCTTCATCCGCATTTGGCGGCGCTTGAGCCAGGCGGAGCGCCAGTTTCTGATGCAGTTGGCCGTCTTTCGCAGCCCGTCACCTGCCGATGCCTGGGCAGCGCAAGACGCAACGGTGGCGCGACTTAGCGAACGCGGGCTTTTGCAGCACGATGGGCATGGCGGCGTGTCGCTGCTGCCGCATGTGCGCCATCTCGTCTATGAACGTACCCCGGCGGAATTGCGACCCGCACTGCATCTGCACGCCGCCGACATACGCGCGGAGCGCGGCGAGATAGTCGCTGCTATGCACCACTATCTGCGGGCCAGACATCCGGCATTGGCCGTCTGGCTCTGGTATGAAAATCGGACCCTTGAGATCGAGCGCGGGCGCGGCCGGGCGGCACTCGATCTACTGCTTGCGATCTCCGCTACGGATCTAGCCAATGAACTGGATCGCAATGCACTGCACACCGCGCGCGGACAGCTCTTGGGTTATGCAGGCCGCCTCGAAGAGGCCGAATCAGAACTCAATGCCGTAGCGGTGCCAGGTCAGGGCACGTTTGCTGCCTACGTTCAACAATTGCGCGGCTCAGCTTTGGAGATGCAGGGGCGTGCCGAACAGGCGCTCGACAACTACCGGCGCGCCCTCGACTCCTTGAGCGGGACACACCAACTGCGCGAAGTGACCATCCACACGCGAGCCGGTTTTCTACATGAGTATCATTTCCAGAACCGAACCGAGGCAACCAAAGAAGCGCTCCTGGCACGCATCAAGGCGGAAGGTTTTCATGGCAATATTGAGGAGATGGCCGGAAACTACGCGGCAGCGCGGGAACGCTATCAAGCGACCTTTGAACTGGCGCAGCAACTCGGTGATTTGGCCTCGCTTTCGCGCGCCTATTCTCAACTCGGGGTGTTGACCCTCAGACTGGGCGACTATGAGGGTGCGATTCCCCTCATCGAACAGGCGATTGCCTGTGATGAGCAGCGCGGCGATGTTGTCAGCCCGCTCTATGACCAACTGAACCTGGCCTATGCACACACGCTGGCTGGCCGGTATGAAAAAGCTTATGCAATTGCGCACAGCGGACTAGAGATGGCGGAACGTCTGCGCCACAGCTATCTGATCGCCGGGCTGGCGGCCGGGGTGGGCGAGGCGTGTTACGGTCTGGAGCGGCTGGCGGAGGCCGAGCACTATGCACGCCGCTCGCTGGCCCAAGAGGAGGGGTTTTTCCGCTGCTCGGCGTTGACGGTTTTGGGCCTGGTACGCAGCGCAGCCGGGGCGCACACCGAAGCCGAACAACTGCTGCATGAGGCCATAGCAAGCGCGCGTGAGGCTGAGGATCAGTACAGCGAGGCGTATGCGCTGCACCGGCTGGGCGAGGTTCTCGCCGCGGCAGGGAAGCAGCATGCCGCCCGCACACCGCTTGAAGCCGCCATATACCTCTACCGGCAACTGAATCTGCTGGACAAGGTCGAGGAAATACAAGCTGTACTGGCTTCGGCGGTGGGGTAGCCTCGAACCCAAGTGGTCGGAAGCCGGCGCGCAGGAGGGCATCCGCGCCTAAATCCATCTGCGTAGGCGTGGCGAACTCATCTCAGTACATCCCCTTTCGCTGGCCAGCAGATAGCCTGACCGCTATACCCTATAGTGCCCAACTTGACAACAGTGCGGGAAAGAGCCAGATCCTATGACCCTCCAGGACCGAGTGATTACGCGTATCGACCTTCCATAGAAACATGACCTAGACCGTATTTTGCCAAAGGGGGATGGACGAAATGAAGTGAGTCAACTAGACGCAGAATGAAGGCAGTAGAGCGGCATCGTTGCCAGACGGTGCCGCTTGCTGGTTCTGGGACAGAAGTAGTTGAGCAGGAAGTGAGTGAGTGTAGTTGCGGATGGCCTCGGTGATGACCCAGGGCTTCCTTCCGCCCGGTTGATAGCCGATATCGCCAAGCACTGACGTGCCCTGTTGCTCGGCCAGCGGATATTGGAGTTATCCACCAATGAACTGTTAGTCGGGACAGACGGCATGGCCACCTTTGCTGTGAAGGCGCAAGATCCTGGCTTGCCGAACTCAGGCCATGATCTCCTCTGGCGTCATGGCTTGATCTGTCATCACCGCCAGCGTCATCTGCAAACTTCATTACCCTAGAAGGAATAGGTTGCTTGACAGGTGGCGACATAGTATTGAGAATATGCTCTCACCATCGCACACGTTACTTTTCAGGGCCGTGCTGTACTGGCAATAAAGCGATATGCGGTCGGGTATCTGCTGTTGTGGCATTCCTAGGGCAGAAGCCTGAGAAATACTCTCGTTTGTCTGACCGACAATGACAGCACGCCGGGATGGCCGAACCAGGAGACCACCGATGCCTAGAACGCAGCGCAGCCAGGAGTTCAAGGCCCTGTTTGAAGCGAAGCTAGAGCCGTTTGTGCAGCAGGTGATTACCTCCTTCAGCCTTGCCGGTCTGGCCGTCGGCATCGTCAAGGCGGGCGACCTGGTGTACACCCAAGGGTTTGGCGTGCGCAGCCTCGCCACCCAGGAGCCGGTCACGTCGCGTTCGCTCTTCCACCTCGCCTCGATTTCTAAACCGTTCGTCGCCACAGCCATCGTCCAGTTGGTCGAGCAAGGGAAGATGAGACTGGATGCACCTATCGTGACCTACCTCCCCTACTTCCGGCTGAATGACCCGCGCTATGATGAGATCACGGTCCAGCAGATGCTAAGTCACACCAGCGGGATGCCGGACGAGGTAGAGTTCCAGTGGCATATGCCAGAAGACGACGACGAGGCGCTAGAACGCTATGTGCGCAGCCTGGCCGACGAGGCACTGCTGGCCGCGCCCGGTGCGCAGTATGCCTACAGCAACATGGCGTTCGAGGTGTTGGGCGATGTGGTTGCCAAAGTGTCGGGCCAATCATTTGAAGCCTACATCAAGCAGCACATCCTCAACCCGCTGGCGATGCACGCCAGCACCTTTCTGCGCCGCGAAGTGCTGCCTGAGTTGGCGGTGACGCCTCACTTCGGTATGCCCATGCGGGTGCTGGCGGACGCCTATCCGTACCATCGCGGCCACGCCCCAAGTTCAACACTCCATGCCAGCGTCGAGGAGATCGGCCACTGGGCGATTGCCAACCTGAACCACGGGCGCTTCCAGGGCAAAACGATCCTACAGCCGGAGCGCTATCACTTGCTCTGGCACCCCTACGTGCAGACGGGCGAGACGGGCTGGGGGGAAGCGGTCGGGTTGAGTTGGTTCTTGGGAAGCTATCGGGGACGCCCGGTGATTCATCACGGCGGCAGCGATCCTGGCTTCGGCGCGGAATTGGTGCTCCTCCCTGGCGAGGACGCGGCGGTCGTGGTACTGGCTAACGCCAATACGACGGCCATCGGCAGCGTGACCGATGCAGCATTAGATGTTCTGCTGGGGCTAGAGCCACAGATGCCGAAGAGCCCCATCACCGTGCCTATCAGCGCCACGCTGGCGATGGAAGGGAGGGACGCGGCCAGCCTGCAATATCAGCATCTTCAGAGCACACAGCCGGATCGCTACGATGCCCAGCCCGCCCGCTTTCTGGATGCCACCTGGGGCGCCATCGAGATGCACCGGGCCGACACCGTCATGCCCCTCCTAGAGTTGTGGATCACGCTCCAGCCCGAGGCGGCTGAAGCGCATGAGATGCTAGGCTGGGCGTACATGCTCCAGGGCGAGACAGGGGTAGCCGCCCACCACCTGCGCCAGGCGCTTGCCCTCGACCCGGACGCCGGACACGCGCAGAGACTGCTCCAACTGCTCAATCGATGATCGGCCCTGGCCTCTTCAGCACACAAATGGTTTGCCAGGTGCCTGCTCACCTTTTGGGATATACTCTTCCGATCGGTACGATTATCTTAGGAAGACTTGCCTGAATTCCTCAGATAACCCTGCTATACTCACCCCGTATCGCTCAAATAGCTCCTAAGCTACTCCTTGCTGTTGCACCGGGCTGCACTCTACCTGTAGCCCGGTGAAGCTCGGACTGGCCCTGCGCTCGGCCATCGCGCCGCCGCGTGTGCTTACATACTAGAACAACACGACCATAGGTACCACGCTGATTGATACGAAAGTGCCTTTCGTGGCAGCGGCGCTAGCTCGGAGCCACGCTTAATAGCGTTTCGGCGCGGCGCAGCAGCGGCTCGCCAATTCAAAAAGTGCTTGACAAGCGTTCCGTTGTATAATATTATTAATGATATATATCAATTCTCCGCGGCCACATTAGCACATCCAATGCAGATTCCCGTTCAGTCCGATACGACGGAACCGACTCTATGACGCCTCGCAAACGTGTCCCACTCTACGAGCAGATCGAGGCCATCCTGCGCGACCGCATCCAAACCATGCAGCCTGGGGAACGCCTCCCCTCTGATCGCGACCTGGCCGCAGAATTTGGCGTCAGTTTCGTCACGGCGCGCCAGGCCGTCAGCCGCCTGGCTGCGGATGGCCTGGTCGAGCGGCAAGTGGGTCGCGGCACCTTTGTCGCCGGTGTTCGGCTCGAAAAGAGTATGAGCGGGCTGACCAGCTTTACCGACGATATGCGCCGCCGCGGGCTGACCGTCCATTCACAAGTGCTTGAGTGCGCGCTGCACACCGCCAGCCCCGAGGTGGCGCAGGCGCTCCAGATCACCGAGAACAGCCCAGTCATCCACCTGCGCCGCCTGCGCTTTGCCGATGCCATCCCGCTGGCGATCGAGGCCGTGAACCTCTATGCGCTGGCGTTTCCTGGTCTGGTTGAAGAAGATTTCTCGCAGCAGTCGCTCTACGACATCTTGGAGCGGCGCTACGGGGTCAGCCTGGTTGTCGCTAGGGGTGTGCTGGGCGCCGTTTCGCCCACATCGGAAGAGGCGCACATGCTGGGCATCACACGCAACACGCCGCTGTTAGTGGCGCGGCGCACCGCCTATAACCAGCACGACGAACCGATCGAGTACGGCGAATCCCGCTATCGCAGCGACCGTTATCAAGTGCCCATTGAGATGTGGTCACCAGCGCGCAGCCCCGGCAGGACCAGACAGCCTGCGGGCAATCCATCCTATATGCAGCCTTCATCGACCGGATCTAGCGCCAGCACCACATCCACCTGACACCCTCCATCAGATGATGTTCGCCTAGAGGCGAGGTCTCATGAATCCAAAGCCTGACTATGAACTGCAGGGATTGGCAGATACCACCACGCTCCCCGTCGTAGAGGCGGTGATGCAGCGTCTGGCAGGTCTCGCGCAGACGCATGTAGATGCCATTGGCGCGGCGGCCCGGCTGTTTGCCGGATGCGTCCGCCAGGGCGGGCTGATCCATGTGTTTGGTGCAGGTCACTCGCATCTCCTGGCTGAGGAGTTGTTCTTTCGTGCTGGCGGGCTGCTCTGTTTCAATGCGCTGCTCGATGACGGCCTGATGCTTCATGGCAGCGCCGTCGCCTCCGGCGAGTTTGAGCGCATCCCAGACTATGCTGCGGTTGTGCTGAACAAGTACCCGATCGCGCCGAACGATGGCCTCTTGGTGATCTCCTATTCTGGGATCAACCCTGTCCCGGTCGAGATGGCCTTGCTGGGGAAGAAACGCGGGTTGCCTGTGGTGGCGTTGACAAGCGTCGAAGCCAGTCGTAGTTCGCCTGCCCGCCACCCCTCAGGACGCCGGTTGTATGACGTGGCCGATATTGTGCTGGACAACCCCGGCCCGGTCGGCGACGCATCACTCCGGCTGCCGGGCCTCGACACGCCCCTGTGTGCGCTCTCGACCATTATGGGGGCCGTGATCCTGCAATCGCTCGTCTATGAGTTGGCGGCGGCCTTGCATGCGCTGGGCCACCCTCTCCCGCTCTTACGCAGCAGCAACGTGCCGGAAGGGGACACGCTCAACACGCACCTGCTAGCCGAGTATCGCCACCGGCTGCGCCACCTGTAGCAGCCGCTTCTTATATCCAAATTTCGCCCACCCGATGCGGAAGGTTACCATGCACCAGGCAACATCCAACTCCAGCGAGACGGTACGCTCTGGCGAGGCAACGGCGACCCCGGTTGCAGGCATCCTGCAGCGTTGGCTGCCGGACTACGCAGAGCGGTTTGTGCTCGAATCAATCCCTGCCCAAGAAGGTTGCGACGTTTTTGAAGTCGAGAGCGCGGGCGGCCAGGTTGTCCTGCGCGGGTCCAGCGGGGTCGCCCAGGCGAGCGCCCTCAACTGGTACCTGAAATACGGCTGTCATTGCCAGATCACATGGGATAGCGCCCAACTCAACCTGCCGGATCCCCTCCCAGCGTTCCCGCGGCTGCACAAAGTCACCCCCTATCGCTATCGTTACTATTTCAACTACTGCACCTTCAGCTACACTCTGGCCTTTTGGGACTGGGAGCGCTGGGAGCACGAGATCGACTGGATGGCGCTCAACGGCATCAACGCCCCGCTCTCCGTCACCGGGCAGGAAGCCATCTGGCGCACCGTCTACCGTCAGTTGGGTCTAAGTGACGCCGAGATCGATGAATTCCTGGTCGGTCCGGCCTATCTGCCCTTTGGCTGGATGGGCTGTATGGACGGCTGGGGCGGCCCGTTGTCTGAACGCTGGTTCGCCGATCACGTCGCCCTGCAACAAAAGATCGTGGCCCGCCAGCGCGCCTTCGGCATGACCCCTGTCCTCCAGGGCTTCACCGGCCATGTCCCGCCCGCGCTTCCCAAACACTTCCCGAACAGCCAGATCCACCCGTTGAGCAGTTGGGCCGGGTTCCCGCCGACCTACTGTCTGGACCCGATGGACCCCCTCTTTGAGCAGATCGGCCGCGCCTTTATCGAAGAACAGACCCGCCAGTTCGGCACTGACCACCTCTATGCCTCCGACACCTTTATCGAGATGACGCCCGCCAGCGACGACCCTACCTCTCTGGCCGCGCTCGCCCAGGCCATCTACCGCGGTATGGCGAGCGCCGACCCGCAGGCCGTTTGGGTGCTCCAGGGGTGGCCGTTCTACTATGCAAAGGACTTCTGGCAGCCCGCCCAGATCCGCGCCCTGCTCAATGCCGTCCCCGACGACAGGATGCTCATCCTGGACCTCTTTGCTGAACACTATCCCTACTGGCAGCAGACCGAAGCCTATCACGGCAAGCCCTGGGTCTGGTGCATGTTGAACAGCTTTGGTGGCAGACCCGGTCTCTATGGGCGACTGGCGACCGTCGCCGCCGAGCCGCCCGCGGCCCTGCACAGTCCCCAGCGCGGCCAGATGGCCGGGATCGGTATCAGCACCGAGGCCATCGAGATCAACCCTGTAGCCTATGACCTGCTCTGTGAGATGGCCTGGCACGACCAGGCAGTTGAGTTGAACCGCTGGACTGAGGGCTACGCGGCGCGGCGCTACGGCCAGCCCAATGCCGACGCCAATGCCGCCTGGCATCTGCTGGTCGAAACGGTCTATGCGCGCCCCGTCCACACGCATGGCCTGCCTGCCCCGATCATCTGTGCCCGGCCCACCCTGGACCCCAAGCGCGGCTGGCGCTCGCTTCAGGAGCCTGCGGATCACACCGCCCGCATCGTCGAGGCCTGGGATCGCCTGCTCAACTGCGCCGCCCAAATCGAACCGACCGACGGTCTCCGCCGTGACCTGGTCGACCTCACCGCTACCTGTCTCACCTTGCTGGCCGAAAGCACCCATACGCAGATGGTGGAAGCGGTTCAGGCGCAGGACGCAGCAGCCTTTGACCAGCACGCCGCACGCTTTCTACAGATTGTGAAAGACCTCGACGCGCTGCTCGCCACCCGACCTGAATTTCTCCTGGGCCGCTGGATTGACTCGGCCCGGCGTCACGGCGCAACCCCGCAAGAGGCGGATCACCTCGAATGGAACGCGCGCACGCTCATCACCCTCTGGGGGCCGCGCGATAGCCCCCTGCATGACTATTCATGCCGCTATTGGGCTGGACTGGTTGGCGGCTTTTACCTAGGACGCTGGCAGCTTTTTGTCCAGCATGTGCACGACGCGCTGCAGACCGGCGCGGCCTTTGACGCCGATAGCTTTGAACAAACGGTGCGCGACTTTGAGGAACAGTGGACGCATGCGACCACCCCGCAGCCAGTCGAGACAACAGGTGACAGCCTGGCGCAAGCGCGACGCTGCCACGCCGTCTACCGATCTTTGCTGTTCTAGCGATGAAGCGGCAGGGCTGATCCCTGTCTCATTGACGAGTTGAGTGTTCGTGGTAACCGTGATGTAAAAGGTGTTTTGGATACAGCCCGCTACCTATTCCACGAGGAGGAATTTCCATGCAGCCCAACGTGTTCTCTCGACGTCAATTTCTGCGCCTGACCGCCGCGGCCAGCGGAGGTGTATTGCTGGCCGCCTGCGCCCCGGCCACGCAAGCGCCCACGGGCCAGGCTGGCGAGGAAGCAGCTGCCGGGCCTGCCGACGCCCCCGGCACAGAAGCCCTGACCCTGACGCACTGGCAGCACCATTCCGATGCCCGCGCCGCCACGGTCGAGCAGTTCAAAGCCGCCTTCGAGGAGGCCAACCCCAACGTCACGCTCGATTTTCAGTCCATCCCCTGGGCTGAATACTGGGGTAAACTCGCCACCGCCATTGCCGCCGGTCCCGGATCCGCGCCCGATGTCTTCCAGATCCCGATGGGGCTGATCGAAGAGTATATTCTTGGCGGCAGCCTCTCGCCGGTCAGTGAATTAGCCATCACGGGTTCCGAGATCGAGTCCAACTACCTGCCCTGGACCGTCCAACGCGGCAAGTACGACGGCACGTACTATGGTCTCCCGCTGGACGTGCAGACCTTGCTCATCTTCCGCAATAACGCCCTTTATGAAGAGGCCGGGCTAGACCCCACCGCGCCCTTTGTCGACCACGCGGATTTCTATGAGCAGGCCGTGACCCTGACCAAAAAGAGCAACGGCCAGACCGACCAGATCGGCTGCGACACCAGCTATTACAGCGCCTGGCAGACCGTCCTCTACCAGCAGTTCTTGCAGCGCGAACAGGACAGCAAGCCGTGGATCGACCCCAACACCAACCAACTGGTCTATCACGACTATCCCGAGATCTTTGAGTTGTTCGAGTGGTTCGTGAACCTTTCGGCTGAGGTCGACGACAGCGCCTTCCTCACCGGCCAGGACCGCTTTGTGCTGGGCACGGCAGGCATGACCCTTGCACATCCCGTCTCGCGCGGCACGCTCAGACTCCAAGCGCCCGACCTGGAGTACACTATCGTCCCTGTCCCCTCGCGCATGGCTGGACAAGACCCCTACACGGCCGGGTCGCACTGGGCCTGGGTCGTTGGCACCTGGGCCGCCGATGTCGAAACGGCCTGGCGCTGGGTCGCGTCCTGCACCAATCGCGAGGCGCAATTGGTCTGGAGCGAGGTGGGCGGCGACCTGCCCAGCTTTACCGAACTGGTGGATGACCCGCAGTTCCGCGAGACCGAGAATGACAACGTCGTCATGGACTCGCTCTCCTATGCCACGCCGTGGGAGTGGGTTGGCTGGGCCGAGTGGGTCAAGGAGTTCGGCGATGCGCGCGACCGCGTCGTGATCGGCAGCGAAAGCCCGCAGGCCTCGTTTGACACGATGGTTGAAAACCTGAACCAGGTGATCGCCACCCATACCCCTGCTCGCTAGTCGTTTACACGCGAGGCAGCCTGGATGGGCTGCCTCGCCCCCATTCATTCGGAGGAGCCCTGATGACTGCCGTTGCACGCTCCGCCCCGCGCCCCAGGAGACGCTGGAGCCCTCAACAGCGCCGCGAGACCCTGTGGGCTTATGCCTTCCTGGGCCCGGCATTCTTCTTTCTGCTGGTGCTCATCGTCTATCCGATCCTGTTCGCCTTTTGGATCAGCCTGCACGACTGGAGCCTGATCCCGCGCGACTTTCCCTTTATCGGCTTTCAGAACTATATAAAGGCCTTCAGCGACAACCTGACGACCAAGAGCCTGCAAAACACCCTCATCTATACCATCGGCGCGGTGCCTGTCGGCATGTTGCTATCGCTGGGGCTGGCTTTGGTCATGAACATGGATCGGCTGCCGTTGCGCACGTTCTTCCGCGCCGTCTACTTTATTCCTGTAATCACTTCTTGGGTAGCGGTCTCCTTTATCTGGCGCTGGTTGTTTGAGCCACGCTGGGGGCTGGTCAACATGGTGTTGGGCTATTTTGGCATCACGGGCATCACCTGGCTGGCTTCACCCATCTGGGCGCTGCCCGCGATCATGATCGTCGCCATTTGGAAGGGTCTGGGCTATAACATGGTGATCTTCTTGGCCGGGCTGCAGGGCATCCCGCGCGAACTGCGTGAGGCCGCCACCATTGACGGCGCGAACCGCTGGCAGAACTTCTGGCACATTACCTTTCCCCTGCTCAACCCGACCATCGTCTTTATCACCGTCACCGCCATGATTGGGTCGCTCCAAGTCTTTACCCCTGCCGTGATCATGACGACTGTGCAAGGTGAAGCCGGAGGGCCGATCAACTCGACGCGTGTCATGGTGTACCACATCTACTCGATGGCCTTTCGCAACAACCAATTGGGCTATGGTGCAGCACTGGCCTTTCTGCTCTTTGGACTCATCTTGTTGATTACCATCGTCCAGCTTCGCCTCACCCAGCGCGACATCGGCTATGATTGATTGCCTGTTCTGGAGAGTACGCCCATGAGCCTGATCAGCCTACCTCAAGCGCAACCGACCCAACAGACCCGAACCGCCCGCCGTTACAAAGCGGTGTTGGGCAGCGCAGTCGGCTTCGCGCTGCTTGTGATCGGCGCGGTGTGGATGCTGCTGCCCCTGGTGTGGATGATATCCGCCTCGCTGATGCCGGTCTCCGAAGTCATCAAGATCCCGCCCGTCTGGTTTGCGCCCGACAAATACTCGCTGGCGAACTATGTGGAAGTCTGGACGCGCCTGGACTTTGCGCGCTTTTTCTTCAACAGCACGTTTGTGGCGATCACGGTGACCGCCGCCCAATTGCTCACGAGCAGCATGGCCGGGTTTGCCTTTGCCCGTTATGAGTTTCCAGGACGCACCCTGATCTTCTACCTGATCCTGTCGACTTTGATGATCCCGTTCCAGGTCATCATGATCCCGCTCTTTATCATGATGGCGCGGTTGGGTATGGTCAACACCTACTGGGGCATGATCATCCCGACGCTGGTTACGCCCTTTGGCATCTTTATGATGCGCCAGTTCATGTTGAGCATCCCCAAGAGCCTGTTGGAAGCGGCGCGTATCGACGGCGCATCGGAACCTGCCATCTTTGCGCGCATTATGCTGCCGTTGTGCAAGCCTGCCCTGGCGGCCCTGGCGATCTTTACCTTCTTGGCCAGTTGGGACAACTATCTCTGGCCCTTAATCATCATCAACAGCCAATCGCTGTGGACGCTGCCTATCGGGCTGTCGCGCTTCTCTGAGCAGTACGTGAATCAGACGCACCTGCAAATGGCCGGTGCAAGCATCATGTTTGTGCCTGTCCTGATCGTCTTTTTGTTGATGCAGCGCAATTTCATCGAAGGCATCACCATGACCGGTCTCAAAGGTTGACCCGTGAGCGAATTCTCAGACAGCCATGAGTTTCCTCAGACAGCCCCTGCGTTCAGCCGCGGCCTCTCGCTCGACGAAGTGGTGGCCCGGCTGGCGCGGCATGAGGAGGTGGCAGGCGTCCTCCTCATCGGTTCCACCGGCGATCCGGCCAGCCTCACCCCGTCCAGCGACTACGACCTGATCGTCGTCCTCGCGCAGATGCCAGCCCCCTTACACGTCGCGCTGACCGAGATCGACGGACGGCTGGCGGATATCATCTTTGTCACCCTGCGTGAGATCGACCAACTGATGGCGGGCGGCGACACGGTGGCATTCGACAGTTGGGAGGCCCGGCTGCTGCACTGGTTTGAAGGCGGGCGCATCGTCTTTGACCGCCTGGGGCGGCTGGCGCAACTGCAGCGCATGGCCGCTACGGTGCGGCGCGTCACCCTGCCCGACACGGGCGAACGCTATCGCGTCTGGTTTGGCATCAACTACAACGTACGGCAGACCCTGCGTATACTGGCCTCCGACGACCCTGTCTATCAGATGACCGTGGATCTGCGTCTGCTCTACAGCCTGTCTGAACTGTGGACGGGCTATTTTCGTGTACGCGGGCTGCCGTGGGCTGGGGAGAAGGCCGCGATCCGCTACATGAGCGAACACGACCCCGACTATTTGCGGCGCTTTCAGCGCTGCCTGGCCGAAACCGACCGCCGCACCAAGGTGCAGCAATATGTGGACCTGGCCGAACGCACCCTGGCTCCGCTAGGCGGTCTATGGCCGCCAGGCCGCACCGCCATCCAGTGTCTCATCGACCCACCCC
>CAZYQJ010000027.1:0-17759 GCA_964649925.1 uncultured Litorilinea sp. | reverse complement strand
CGAAACGCCGCCCCCGCGCTTGCTGCGTTCGACGGATGGCGTCAATTTCGAGCCGGTCCCGCAGGACCCCGGCACGGTGCTGGGCAACCTGACCTATGCCAGCCTGCGCAATCAGATCGAGTTCAAGGGGCGTTTCTTTATCCTGGCCGGGCCTGTCCAGGGCAGCGGCGTATTGCTCGAAGCCGTAGACCCGGCAGGCGGCAATGACAACTTTCAGGTGGTCAGCCCGCCCGGCGTCAACGTCAGTTCTGTGATCGTCTACAATGATCACCTCTATCTGGGCGTGCGCAGCATCCAGGACGGCTACGGGGTGATCCGCACCGATGCCACCGGCCCGCTGCCCTATACGTACGAAACGGTGGTCGAGGCGGGCGGCCATCTGCCCGACCTGCCCACCATTGAAGTGTTAGGGATGCGGGTCTTTCAGGGACGGCTCTATGTCGGGACCAACGGTGTGTTGATCCCGCCTCTGTTGATGGGGCCTGCGGAATTGATCCGGATCAACCCCGATAACAGTTGGGAGTTGGTGATGGGCGATGGCCGCGAGACGCCCTGGGGCTGGATGTACCCGTTGAGCGGCTTTACCGCCGGGTTTGGCAATTTCTACAACGCCCATGTCTGGCGTATGGCCGATTTTGAGAACCGGCTCTTTGTCGGCACATTTGACGCGGCCACCATCTACCGCAATATCGATGAACCGGACCGGCCTATCGTGCAGGATCAACTGGGGTTTGATCTCTTCTATACGCCCAATGGCCGCGACTTTATCCCAATGACGCGCCAGGGCTTTGGCGACAAGTTCAACTTTGGCGTGCGCAGCCTGGAAACGACCCCTCACGGGCTGTTTTTGGGCACGGCTAACTACTACTATGGGCTACAGGTCTGGATGCTCCCGCCGAACAGCCTGCACAACCCCACCTATGCCTTTGTGCCGTTGATGACCGACAGCGGGGTTGGAGCGGCGTCGATTACGTCAAACGTGCCGGTTTCGGCGTCGCCGCTGCCCGCGCCCGCCCGCGCTGAAGCGATCGCACGCGGCGACGATGTGGTGCTGGCGTGGGATGGGGTGCTGGGCGCAGCGGAATATCAAGTCTGGCGTGCCGCGCCGCAAACGACCACAGTGGAAGGGTACAGCGTGCCTGCGGGGTGGGGGAAAGCGCAACTGGTGGCGCAGACGCCCGATACCGCCTGGGTGGATGCGGGCGCGGCGAGCGCAAACCATCTCTACTATGTGACTGCCGTCACCTCCGGCAGCGTCGTTTCGGGGCCGTCCAACCTTGCCACGCTGCGCCGCATCAGCGTTCAGGAGTTGATGCAACAACTGGGCGCGCTGCAGTGGAGCGAGAGCGGCGCACACGCCTGGGATCAGTTCCAACAGGCGTTTGAGCATGGCCTGGCGAGCGGAGAGTTCGCCGCAGCCCGGCAGGCAGTGAGCCGCCTGCGCCAGGACGTGCGCCAGCCGGGCCAGACCTGGCTATCCACGTGGCAGGCAGAAGACGCTGCCTATGTGTTGCATCAGCTTGAACGCCGTCTTGCCCTGATGCAGTCGGGTATTCTACATCCGTAATAACAGCCCATCACGATGCTAGTTCACCACAACGCAAGCAATTTCGGAATGGGGTCTACCGTGTGGGTCAGGAGTGTGAAGTTGTGAGACACGATACCAATACACCGCGCATCATCCAACTGCGTACGATTGCCCTGGTGTTGGCCCTGGTGGCGAGCAGTTTGCTGATCGCGCCTGCGGCCACGCAAGCACAAGTGGATACCCCCCCACTGACCGGGGCCACAGTCGCAGGGTTTACGTCGATTGCTTCCAATGGGTTTGGCGACCGCAATATTAGCTGGCCGTGGGCCATGACCTGGTGGAACGGCTATCTCTATGTCGGTACGAATCGCGCCTGGCACTGCGCCGAGACTTATTCGCTCTATCTCCGCTTCCCGACCTTTTTCCCCTATCCCCCCGATGACCCGGATGTCGTGTGCCCGGAGAACCCAAATGAGATGCCGCTGGGTGCGGAGATCTGGCGGTATTCGCCCGCCACGCGAGTTTGGAAGCGCGTCTACCAGTCGCCCAAGGATGTGCATATCCCCAACACGGTGGGCTATACCACGACGCGCGATGTGGGTTTCCGCGGCATGGCCATCTTTACCGAGCCGGACGGGACAGAGGCGTTGTACGTGGGCGGCGTCAGCCCGCGCTTTATCTGGCCCGAAGGGCCGCCGCCGCGCATCCTGCGTTCCACTGACGGGCTGAACTTTGAGCCGGTCCCGCAAGACCCTGGCACGGTTCTCTATGAGTTGGTAGATGCCAGCCTGCGCAACCCGCTGGTCTACAAGGACAAGATCTATTTTATCTCCGGCACGGTGCAGGGCAGCGGCCAACTTCTGGCTGCCGCCAACCCGGCAGGGGGGAACGACGAGTTTCAGGTAGTTAGCCCGCCCGCTACCATCGTTAGCGCCGCGGCGGTGTTCAACGGCTATCTCTATATCGGGGTGCAGGACCTGGTGCGCGGGTTTTCTGTCCTCAAGACCGACGCCAGCGGAGATCCGCCCTACCAGTACACCCAGGTTCTCAGCGGCGGCGGCTATCAAAACCGGCGGCCCAACCATGAAGTGCTGTCGATGGAGGTGTTCAACGGGCGGCTTTATGTGGGCGGCAACGGCATCCGCGGCAGCCTGCTGCAAGGGCTGGGCGGCCCTGCCGAGATGCTCCGCATCAACCCCGATGATAGCTGGGATGTGGTCATGGGCGGCGAGCGCGAAACGCCCTTCGGGTGGAAGTTCCCGATCAGCGGGTTCATGCCCGGCTTTGGCAACTTCTTCAACGGACACATCTGGCGTATGGCCGTCTTTGACAACCAGCTTTTTGTCGGCACATTCGACGCCAGCACCATCCAGAAGGATCACCCCGACCGGGGGCCGAACCTGCGGCCTGTGATGGGGTTTGACCTCTATCGCAGCGTCAACGGGCGCGACTTCATCCCCGTCACGCGCACGGGGTTTGATGACCGGTTCAACTTCGGCGTGCGCAACATGGAAGCAACGCCTTATGGGCTGTTCTTGGGGACGGCCAACTACTACTACGGGCTGCAGATCTGGCATCTGCGTTCTGGCAGCGATTTTGACGGGCGGCGCGCCTTTTTGCCTCTGATGACCGGCAGCGGGACCAACGCCATTGTGGCCGCGGGCGAGACCCCTCCTGTCTATACCGGCGATCCCCCTGCCGAGGTCGAGGCATTGGCGCATAACGCGGATGTGATGGTGGTGTGGGAGGCTGTGCCAGGCGCAGACCACTATGAGATCTGGCGCAGCGCGCCCGTCACGACCGTGATGGAAGATGAGAACGGGGAGAGTGAGGTGGTGAGCGCGGGCTGGGTCGATGCCCAGTTGGTGGCCGAAACCGGCGCGCTGCGCTGGGTAGACCCCGGCGCGGCGGGCGGCAACTATATGTATTATGTGGTGAGCCGCGGGCCGGGCGACCAATCATCCGGCCCATCGAACCTGGCTGTGGTGCGGCCTGCCAGTGTTCGCGACCTGTTGGCCGAGTTGGATGGCATGGACTGGAGCAACCCCGATGACTGGATGGACGTGCGCCAGGAGGTAGTGGAGGCCGCCGCTGGGGGATCGCTGGACGATGCCGCGCATGAAGTGGCGAACCTGCGCGAGCCGTTGGCAGCCGAGAGTGAGTCGTATCTGCCCGGCTGGCAGGTGACGGATGCCCTCTACCTGCTGGATCATCTCCAGCGGCGCATCCATCTGGCCCAGGACGGGCTGATCCCGTTCACCGACACGTAGACACAACACAGAATACATAGAGACAGAACACACAGGGTAGGAAACACAGTGGCACGATTTTTACTCGCCTGTTACCCAATTGCTGGCCACCTGCACCCCCATCTCGCCGTCGCCCATGCCCTCCAGGCACAGGGGCACGACGTGGCTTTCTATACCGGGGCAGCGGCGCAAAGCCAGGTCGAACAGGAAGGCTTCACCTTTTTCCCCTACCACCCGGAGATGGAAGCGCGCCTGACGCGCGTCTGGAACCCAGGGGACGAGGAGTCGCTGGCCGAGGATTTGCCCACCATGAAACAGCCCCTCCTGCGCATTGGCGCCATCCGCGCCACGCTGGCAGAGTGGTTTCTGGGCACCGTTCCCCAACAGATTGAGGATCTGCGCGCGGTGTTGGCGCGCTGGCAGCCCGATGTCTTGGTCTCGGATATCAGCCTGTGGGGGCCGGTATTGATCCTGCACGAAACGGTCAAGATCCCTGTGGTCGCCTTCTGCGTGCTGTTCGCCTGCCCGCTGCCAGGGCCGGACGCACCGACGTGGGGCCGCGGCCTGCCCCCGCTGCGTACCTGGCAGGCACGGTTGCGGTCGCGCGTGGAGCGCGTGCTGCAAAACTGGGTGTTGGGGGAATTTCGCCGCCGCGCCTCCACGCTGCGCCAGGCCTACGGGCTGTCCCCGCTGCACGGCCCAGTGATGGCCCATGCCGGGACGCTGCCCCTCTTTCTGATAGTGGGCACGCCTGAACTGGACTACAACCGCCGCGATCTGCCCGACACCGTGCATTATGTCGGCCCATGTCTGTGGCACCGTTCGGCCCAGGAAGCGCCGCCCGCCTGGCTGCAAACGCTGCCCCAAGACCGGCCCGTTGTCCATGTAACCGAGGGGACCGTCCACACGCGCCAGCCGTTGGTGCTGCGCGCCGCCGCCCAGGGGCTGGCCAACCTGCCAATGGAGGTGATCATGTCCACCGGCAAGGCGCGGCAGATTGACGAACTGGACCTGGGGCCGCTGGCCCCCAACATCCGTGTAGAGCAGTATGTTTCACATGGCGACCTCTTCCCGCACACCGATCTGGTGGTGACAACCGGCGGGCCGGGCACGATCCTCACGGCGCTGGTTGCCGGTCTGCCGCTGGTCATTGTCCCCACCGGCTGGGATCACATCGAAAATGCACAGCGCATTGTCGACGCAGGCGTTGGGGTGATGCTGCCGCCCGCACGCTGCGACGCAGCCACGTTGCGCGCCGCGGTGGAACGGGTGTTGGGCGATCCGGCCTACCGGCGCAATGCCCAGCGTATGAGCGACACGCTGCAGCGTCAGGGTGGCCCGGACAAGGCCGCAGCCTTACTGTCGCAACTGCTTCCCGCGCCGCTGTCGGAGATGGCCGAAACTGTGGGCGCAGAGGCCGCCATACGCTAGACTGTCCGCACGAACCGCACAGGAGATCAACCCATGAAAGCTTTAGTGCTGGCCGGAGGCCGTGGCTCCCGGCTGCAAGGATTCACCGAGACCAAAAACAAATGTATGTATGACTTTCGGGGCCGCCCGCTCATTACCTACAGCCTGGACTATGCCCACAGCGCAGGGGTGAACGAGATCTTGATCGTGGTCAGTTATCTGGCCGAATCGATCATCAACGGGCTGGGCAACGAGTACAAGGGCATCCCTATCAAGTATGTGATTCAGTGGGAGCGCAAGGGGCTGGTTCACGCCATGGAGACCAGCCGCGACGCCATCGACGGGGACGACTTTATGCTCTTTCTGGCCGATGAAGTGCTGGCGAACCCGCGCCATGTTGACATGGTGAAGTGCTTTCAGGAGCAGAAGGTCTTTACGCTGTGCGGGGTCGTGCCGGTCAAGGACACATCGCAGATCAAAAAAACCTACGCGGTGATCTACAACGAGCGTGACAGCCGCATCTACCGGCTGATCGAAAAGCCGCGCGCCATCCTGAACAACTTGATGGGGACTGGCAACTGCATCTTCCGCAATGAGATTTTCGACTACATTCCCTACACGCCCATCAACCAGGTGCGCGGCGAGAAGGAACTGCCCGATCTGATCCAGTGCGCGGTGGATGACGGCATGTTGGTACAGCTTTTCGGCGTGGGCACGCGCTATGTCAACGTCAACACGGCAGATGACATCGGCCAGCTTGAATCCGTCTGGCCGGAGGAATAAGGCGATGGACGCGCGATCTGAACTGGACAAACCCTATCTTTCGATGTTGGAGGACGTGACCTTCCAGCCCGTCTTTATCATGGGCGACCACCGGTCGGGCACGACGATCCTGTATAAAGTCCTGGGGGCGAGCGGCTGTTTCAATATCGTCACAGCCTATCACATCATCAACTATCGCCAACTGCTCTATAACCATGTGCATGGTCGTGTCGACGCGGCGAAGGAGGAACTGCGCCAACTCTTCCAGACGCGCGATGTCAAGGATCGCGTCTTTGACCGCATGGTGGTGGACCCCGACCTGCCCGAAGAGTACGGCTTCCTGTTCAGCACAGGCTTTCGCCAGCAGTTGTCCCCCGAAAACCTGGCGACGCTGGTCGAACTGTGCAAAAAGATTCAGGTCACATCAGACCCGACCAAGCCGTTGATGCTCAAAAATCCGTGGGATTACTTTCTGAACTTTACCTATGTGAAGCAGGTGTTCCCCACCAGCAAGTTTGTCTTTATCCATCGCAACCCGCTGGATGTGGTCAGTTCGCAGTTACATGCGATCCGTTCGTCGCTGGAAGAAAAGAACGAGTATGTAGCGTTGATCGGCGAGTGGTATCGGGAGTTGTTTCGCAAGCCGATCAAACGGCAGATGGCGCGTGCCATGTTTGGACGGCGTTTTAACATGGGGCTGCGCATGGTGACCCGTCATGTGCACCGCGCCACCGACTACTACCTGGCGCATGTGGCCGATCTGCCGCAAGGTGATGTGATGTCGGTACGCTATGAGGACTTGTGCGCCGCGCCCAACCAGACCATCCATTCGATTTTGGAGTGGCTGCAGGTGGACGACGGCGGCGTGGTGGACTATGACGCCATGATCCAGGCGCGCAACGCCCCGCGCCAGGCCGAGGTCGACGCCCACGCGCGCCAGATCTACCAGCGGATGAAACCCTATTTCGAGTCGTTTGGCTATGATGCAATCTAGCGCCGCCAGAGAGCAGAACGGTAGGGACGTATGACCCAGGAAATTGCCCAACGAATGCCGGTGACTGCGGAGATCGCCGCGCGCATTGGCCCCGGCGGGTTGGATGGTCTGACGATCATCCATGTCAACCATCTGTTGATGGACATTCTTGACCTCAATGTGATGCTGGCCGAATTGGGGGCTACGGTCATCTATGTGCCGGTAATCTACAGCGAGAACAAGCCGATGCCGCCCGCACCCTATGCGGTGTTCCGGCCCGGCGCGTACAACGGCAACGGTACAGCCCCCCCCAAGGGTTTTGCATCGAGCCGCTTTAGCGCGTCGATCAACTACGCGGTGCGTGCCGCCATGCAGTCCGCCCTGGCGCAGCCTGCCAACGGCGCGCGGCGCATCCTGCTGATCGAAGATGGCGGCTATCACTACGACATCCAGAAAGAACTGGACGGGATGGCGGACGAGACGGTCTTTGTGGGCACGGTGGAGCAGACGGTGGCGGGCATCCGCGCCGCGCGCGCCTATCTGCGCCAGAACGGTTCAATCGACCATCCGGTCGTGTCGGTGGCACGATCCAAGGCCAAGATGCGCTTTGAGAACCAGTTCGTTGCCATGCGCGTGATCGAGGAGTTGGCGCTGCTCTTTTACCAACTGGAAGAGTTTTTGTCGCTCAAGGATGTGTTGCTGTTGGGATACGGCATTTTGGGCCGGGCGGCAGCGTTTCTGCTGCGAGCGCGCAGTTGCCATGTCACGGTAAAGGACATGGACGAGGTGGTGATCCATGCCGCCGAGACCGAGGGGTTTGAGGTGTTTGAGTCATTCCAGCCGGAGATGTTTGATTCCGCGCCGGTGGTCTTGGGCATGACGGGAACTCCGGCCTTTACGATGACAGACTTTGTGGCCTTTCTTGACGGGACGTCGCCGGTGCTCTATCTGGCGAGCGGTTCTTCCAAGCGTGTCGAGTTTGCCCACCTGATCAACTACTTCGAAGGGGACGACGACGACCGCGCCGCGGTCAACGCCCAAGTGCCGCAGTTGCAGGCGTTGGCAGATATCGAGGTTCACACCACGCCGGTGGGGTTGGATTACACTTTTACCTATCAGGGCAGGCCGCGTAAGGTGGTGCTCTTTGCCAAGGGCCAGCCGGTGAATTTTTTCCGCGCCGACAGCGACAGCCTGCCCGCCAAGGTCGCCGACGTGATCAATGCCGAAGTCTTGGCGTTGGTTCACTATCTCTATGGACACCAGAACCAGGTGGAGCCGCGCCTGCACTTGCTGGGCCATGACTCGTTGGCGGGTTTTGACGTAGAGGAAGACGAACTGCTGACTTTGTGGTTTGCCAAGAATCAGGTTTCCTCCACGTTGATGCAAAAGACCAACCTGTGGCGGCTTTTCCCGCCCCACCCGTGCGAACATCGCCTGGTCAATTCGTGTTGAGCCGGGCAGATTGGGGTTCGTAGGATATGGACATGCACATACGCAACCGGACAACAGGATATCATCGAATCGTGCAATCCCTTCACCGCAACCCGCGCCGCCGTATGACGGTTGGGCTGGCGGCAGTCCTGCTGGCGCTGCTGCTGGCGGGCATGGCGGTGGACGACCTGCACGCCCAGGCCACGGATCCGCCGCCGCCCCAGCCCGCTCTGGACGCGGACACCTGCGCTGAGGCCAATATTTTCTATGGCGCCGTGCCGCCAGGGGGAGAAGACGCGCGCGTGCTGGTCTTTGTCCACGGGCTGGCAGGGCTGGCACAAGACTGGTGGACTGATGCGACGATCGCCGGATTCAATGACATGTATCTGACCGCCTATCAATTCGGGTTCCGGACGGCCTTTGTCAACGTCAACGTCATCAACCCGGATGGCGCATGTATGGCGGAGCGGCGGCCCGCGCTGGACATGCTGCGCAACGGCAGGTTCCTGGCCGACCAGATCGAGACGATTGTCGAGCATTACAATGTCCGCCAGGTGGATATCGTCGCCCATTCAAAGGGGGGTATCGACGCCCAGACTGCCACGGTTTGGTTTGGAGGCTGGCGTTATGTACGCAACATCATCACCGTGGGCACACCCCATCAAGGCTCTATCCTGGCCGATCTGCTCTGGAGCCCGGAGGGCGAGCCGCTTGGGGAACTCCTGGGCCAGCGTGATCTCGGGACGTTCAGCCTGCGCACCCCGCTGATGAAGCTGTTCCGCTTTGTGACCGATTCTTCCCGGCTGGGCGAGAACGTGGAGTATCACAGCGGGGCCGGGAATTTTTGGAACACGCCCAACTCGCTCTATCGCATCCTGGGGGCATGGCTGCAAGCGCAGCCCAACGGCGGCCCCAACGACGGCGTGATCGTCGTCTCCTCCACGGAATTGGCGTATGCCGACCGGCTGTATATCAGGCCGTGGAATCATTCGGAGATCACGCTGGGGCACAACACCTTCCCCTATGTGTTGCAGACCTTGCTGGCGGATATTACCCCTGCAGGCGATGTGGCGGTGACTGGGCCGGACATCGGCACGATTGGCCGCGCCTATGACTTTGCGGCCATTCTGCCCCCGCGCGCGACCCAGCCGGTCACCTATACCTGGCAGGCGACCGGCCAGCCGCCTGTGGTGCGAAGCGCGGGAACCAACGATACGGTCAGCTTTGCCTGGGATCAACCTGGCCCCAAGCAGGTGGTGGTGACCGCGGCCAATATCGCCGGTTCGAGTACGGCCACACACACGCTGGAGATCAACGAGGTCACGGCCCCGGCGCAGCTTGCGATTGCCGGGCCGCGCATCGGCAACGCCACGGTTGCCTATCAGTTCACCGCCTTACTCCCCGTCACGACGACGCTGCCCGTGACCTATACCTGGCAGGCGACCGGCCAGCCCAGCGTCACCCGCAGCACCAACAGCGCAACGGATATCATGTCGTTTAACTGGCAGACGCAAGGCCCCAAAGCGATCCGTGTGTTGGTGGAAAACGAGGCAGGCGTTGCCACGGCGATCACAAACGTCAACATCACCGCGCCGCCGCCACCCCTGTCGCAGCACCGGCGTTATGTGCCGATGATCCAGGCGGGCAGCATCATCGGTATGCGTGCGGCGCAGGTTGCCGACTCGTCCGGAACCGGATCCAACTCCATTGTGCGCGGCGGCACGCTGGCTACGTCGGCCACCGCGCAGTTCCCCGTGGAGCCAGAGGCGCGCGCCTTCGAGGTGGCGCTTTTCACCACCGACCCCGCGGCCACAGCCACACTGGTTGGCCCGGATGGCCGCCGCATTGCGCTGGCACCCGTCCCCAATGCCAGCCATGACATGTTCGCCGGGGCTTCCCTGCTGGCGGGGGCGGTAGACGCCCCCGCGCCGGGCGAGTGGCAGGTAGAGATGCAATCGACCCAGACTACGGCCTACCTGGCCCTGGTCACGCTTGACAGCACGCTCAATGTGCAGCTTGCGGGCTTGGGGACGCCGCTCGGTCTGCCTGAACAACTACTGGAATTGGAGGTGTCGAGTCAGAGCGAGGCCGGTGAAACCTCGGTGGATGCGGTGACGTTAACTGTCAGCGGCGGCGTTGAAACCGCCGGTGAAGTCACAGCGCAGATGGTGTACACCGGTCCATCTTTGGACTATACGATTCCGGCTGAACTTGGGTTGTACAATCTTTCAATCCGGGCGTCGGGGACAACGGTGAATGGCTACGGCTTTGAGCGGGCTTTTGTCCATCCGCTCGCCGTCGTGCTGCCTGACCAGGTTCTCGTCGACCTCAACCGCACAGATTTTGAGATTCTATTTGGAGGATACCTACCATGAAGCACCTACACTGCACGTCCTCGTTTGTCGTCGCGCGCCTGCTGCTGGCGTTAGCGGTTATCCTGATCCCCGTTGGGGCAGCCGTCCCAGCGCAGGCCGCCCCCGCTGCTGTTTCACGCGAGGTTGAGCCGGTCGTGGTGAGCGGCGTCTTTCCCGGCGCGCCGGTGGACGAGGTGTTTGTCTATGTCTACACCGGCAGCGAGTTTGAGCAGATTCTCCATCAGGTGGACGAGCGCACATCCAGCGGGCAGTATACCGCTATGGAAGACGGTGTGATGGATGCCAACGACGAGGTTGTCTTTATGGCGGGCGACCTGGGGGTACAGGCCACCGAGGCCATCACTGAAACGCTGGACGTCGACCCTACGGAGATCTACGAGGTCGAGGTCGCCAACCCGCTGGACGCGGAGGATGACGATAGGGGATGGGCCTATATCGTCCGTTCAAGCACGCTGACGCCCGATGGCACGCTCACCCCGTATGTGGAGGGCTTTGAACCCACTGACCAGGTCATCACCACGGTGAACTATGAGATTGGTTGGGCCGAGGACTTTGCCGGGCTGGATTATCTGGTGCTTTTCGGCGGGCCTGATATTTTGGACCGCACCAAGTTGCGGCTTGAAGCCTCCATCGGGAATCAATCGTTCAATTTTGACGAATCCCTCGATATTCCTGGTCTGCCTGATTACTCTCAGGAGATAGTGCTCGATAAAATCGGGCCGGTGCGCGCGATCGTGCATACGGGTCAAGGCCCGTTCCGCGCAACGACTTTCGCCTATGGCTCCTACATGGAAACGGCTACACACCTAGACATTGGGCCGATCTTGGATGAACTTCCGATTATACCTAACATTGACAGCATTCGCTTTTCGATGGACCTGACATCCGCTGCGAATGGGGCGACCTATTACAACGAGACTGCGCCCGGCGGGGTGACGGTAAACGGCAGCCCGGATGCAGTGCCTGGAACCCCGTTTACGCAGGGCTGGCGGCAGATCAGCCTGGCGAACGCCACGACGGTGCAGGTCTACTCGTTTGAAGGCGACCTGCAGGCGAATATGCAGCACTACTATCAGGATAATAGCGCGGCGGGCGGCGATGCCGGGCTGGGCGATGACCAGGTGTACGGCGATTCCGGCGTTATCCTGTTTGACGCAGAGGGGGAGCAGTTTACCATCTACAGCGCGCAGTACTTCCTGCCGGACAGCCAGGGCAACGTGGGCGCAGATTGGTACGGGTATTCTCAGATGCCGCTGACTGTGAGCGTGAAAAATCTGATCTCGTATGACATCTACCTGCCCAGCGTGATCAAGCCATAACCGGCGGGAGCGTCGCCTCTGTAAGCGTCACAAGGAGACGAAATGGACGTTCCAAGTACTTCATTGCGCGCAGACACCTATCCTGTAGAGGCCGCCGCTCCGGCGGCCTCTACCCCGCGCCTGGCCCTCTCCACCAAAGTGCTGTATGGGGTGGGCGAGATCAGCAATTCGATCAAGACCTTCACCTTTGGCCTCTTTCTGCTCTTTTATTATACCTCAGTGCTGGGGCTGCCGGGCACGCTGGTGGGCGCAGCGACCTCCATCAGCCTGGTCTGGGATGCCGTCCTCGACCCGTTCATCGGCCATGTCTCGGATCGCTTCCGCTCGCGCTATGGGCGGCGGCATCCCTTTATGCTGGTGGGCGCGGTCTTGATGGGCGTCAGCTTCTTCATGATCTTCAACCCGCCCGCTGGGCTCTCTAACCCGCTGCTCTTTGCCTGGCTGGTCGGGTCCAATTTCCTGCTGCGGACGACCAACTCGCTCTTTATGGTCCCCTATCACGCCCTGGGTGCGGAATTGAGCGAGGACTATTACGAACGCTCGTCGGTGACCGGGATCCGCGCCGCCTTTGCGCTGGGCGGCACGCTGGTGGCCGCGGGGCTTTCGTTTGCCGTTTTTTTCCCGGAGACAACGCCCGGCGTGGACCCTAAGTTCAACACCGCGGGTTATGGGCGCATGGCCTTGGCCTTTGGCGCGGCCATCATGGCGACAGGGTTGATGACGACCTTTGGCACCTACCGTCACCGGTCCACCCAGCCCGCGCCGGATGCTCAGGCCGCATCGCACAGCCCCGGCGGTTTCTGGCGCAATTTGCTGGTGGCGTTGCGCAACCGCACCTTTTTGGTGCTGACCCTCTCGACATCGCTCTTCTTTTTGGCAAGCGTGATCAACGCCACGCTCGGCATCCACTATCTGACCTACTATGCGCGCATCACCGACAGCAAGGCGCTCAGCCTGTTCCAGCTTTCGTTTTACGTGGGCGCGCTGCTGGGGGTGGCTTTCTGGCTGCGCAACCTGCGCCGTTTTGCCAAACACCAGTTGTTTATCCTCAACACGCTGCTGCTGGCCGTGCTGATGTGCATGGCCTATTTCCTGGTGGGCGAGGGCCGCTTGTTTGGCGTGGGCAACGCCCTGCCGTTGACGCTGGTCAACACCGTAGGCGGCTTCTTCGCCGCCGCACTATGGGTAGTCCCGTCGTCGATGGTGGCGGATGTGGCGGACGTGGACGAACTTGAGACAGGCCGCCGCCGCGAAGGGGCCTTTTTTGGCATCCATTCCTTCTTTATGCAGGAAGGGGCAAGCCTGGCGGTGCTGGCGACGGGGGTGCTGTTGGACGTGTTTGCCCGGCTTGCGCCCGGCCAGGTGACGCAGAGCGCGCTGACCGTGGATCGCATCGGCATCTTGTTTGGCCTTCTGCCCGCCGCGATCTACTGTGTGGCCGCGGCGCTGATGTCGCGCTATTCGCTTACCCCGGCGCGGCTGCAAGCGGTACAAAGCGCGCTCCACCAACAGCGCGGCCAAATGACGCGCGGTTGAATTCTACCCTGATGTACTTGAAACCAGGCCGCGCTCAGGGTACACTAGGGGGTGACTCTAAAAACGGTCACGCGTGGCCGTTGTGGCGGCGGTTGTATGACCGCCCGTCTGAATGGATAGGTTGAGGAAAGTCTATGCGTCGTTGGTTGAGTGTCATCCTGATCGTGGCCCTGGCGGCAGGAGGATGGTACGGTTATCAATACTGGCTGGAGGCGCAAAGCGCCCTCCAGGAAGCGCCCACCTATGAAACGGTGGCGGTGGCGCGCGGATCCGTTGCCAGCACGGTCAGCGCCACGGGCAGCATCCAGCCCAATGCCGAGGTGTCGCTCTCGTTTCGCACGCCGGGAACCGTCGTCGAAGTGCATGTGACCCCCGGTCAGAGCGTCGCCAAGGGCGAATTGCTGGCTGCGCTCGACACCACCGACCTGGTGCTCTCACTGGCGCAGGCCAAGGCCTCGTTGGAGATCAGCGAGGCGCAGTTGGCCCAGGCGCAAAAGCCGCCCAGTGCCGAGGACATTGCCGCGGCGGAAGCCAATGTACAGGTCGCCCAAGCCAACATCGAGGGCGCTCAAGCCGCGCTCGCCAGCGCCCAGGCTGCCTATAACCAGCTTTTGGCCGGGCCGACTGAAGAGGAACGCACCATCAACCGGGCCGAGGTGATGCAGGCCGAGGCGAATGTCAAGCGCGCCCAACAAGCCTATGACCAGGTGAGCCACCTGCCTTCTATCGGCACGACGCAGCAGGCCGCCGAACTGGAGATAGCGACCCAGGCGTTGGAGGTGGCGCAGGCCAGAGCCGCGCTGCTGGACATGCCGCCCACCGAGGCGGAACTGGCATCGGCGCGCAACCAGATCGCCCAGGCCGAGGTCGCGTTGAGACAGGCCCAAGCCAACTTGGTCACGGCGCAAAGCCAGTTGAGCACGCTGCAAAGCGGCCCTTCGGAGGAAGACCTGAACGTGCTGCGCGCCCAGGTGCGCCAAGCGCAGATCAACCAGCTTCAGGCTGAAAACGCGCTGGCAAACGCGCAACTGGTTGCGCCCTTCGATGGGGTGGTGACTGAGGTCAATGTGGATGCAGGGGCCTTTTCCAATACGGCGCTGCCCGATATCGTCTTGGCCGACATGAGCAGCTTCTATATGGAGTTGCTTGTGGACGAAATCGATGTGCGCCAGATCGAGGTCGGGCAGACGGTCGAAATCCGGCTGGATGCCCTACCCGACACCACCGTCACGGGCAGCGTCACCAAACTGGCGCGCACCGCCACCGACGTCAACGGGGTCAAGGTCTATGAGGGGATGATCACGCTGGACGCGACCGAGGCCCCGCTGCGCGCCGGGATGAGCGCCACCGCGCTAATCACCACCGCCGATCTGGACAATGTGCTGCTTGTGCCCAACCGCTTCATTCAACTTGACCGGGAGAGCGGGACAGCCTTTGTCTATAAGATGGTAGACGGCCAGCCGGTACGTCAACAGGTCGAATTAGGGGTGCGCAGCGAGACGGTCAGCGAGATCGTGAGCGGTCTCAACGCCGACGACACCGTGGCGTTGGTGTCACAGACGAGCGCGGATCAACTGCGCGGCACGCTCTTTGGCGAGAATTAGCATAATTGCAGGTGCGGCTGTGTGGTTCGTTGCGGTTTCTGCAAGGAGGCGAGCATGGCGAAAGACGCATGGCGTGTCCGTCTGTTCGATCTGGCCGCGGCGAGCGAGCGTGACTATGCCGCGCTCAACGCCTTTGAAAACCGGCTCCGCGCTGAACAGCTACCCGATGACCCGCCGATCCCGCTGGCGGAAGCCATCCAGGGTTGGCAGCATATCCCCAAGTTTATGGTTGTGATCCAATGGGTCATCTGGCATCCGGACGGCAGTGCCATTGTCGCCGCTGCGTCCACCGACGTATCGCACCTCAGTACCAACCAGCACATGGCGGGGTTTGACATCGCCGTGCTGCCAGCGTTTCGTCGGCAAGAGTTGGCCCGCTCTTTGCTCGCACCCGTGGTGGAGGTTGCACAGCGCGAGGATCGCCGCCTGCTGATCGGCTTTACAAATGAGCGCGTACCGGCAGGGACAGCCTTCATGGAGCGAATGGGCGCAAGCCAGGGGCTGGCCTCACACGAAAACCAACTGGTTTTGGCCGAACTGGACAAGGGCTTAATGCAGCGTTGGCGAGCGCAGGCGGTTGAGCGTGCGCCAGGCTTTACCCTGGGTCTCTGGATAGGTCCCTACCCGGACGATCAGATCGAGGCGGTTGTCCGGTTACATGAAGTCATGAATACAATGCCGCGCGATCAGTTAGATGTAGAGGATTTCCACCTGACCCCAGAACAGGTGCGGCAATGGGAGCAGACGATGACCGCTCGGGGTACAGAGCGCTGGACACTCTATGTGGTCGAAGAGGCGACCGGATCCCTGGCCGGGTACACTGCAGTTTTTTGGAACGCTAACCGCCCACACCTTTTGTACCAGGGCGACACGGGTGTCTTCCCCGAATACCGCAATCGCGGGTTGGGCCGTTGGCTCAAAGCGGCCATGATCGAGAAGGTGCTGCGTGACCGGCCCCAGGTGCAGTTTGTACGGACGAGCAACGCCGATTCTAACGCGGCCATGCTCAAGATTAACCAGGAGATGGGCTTCCGGCCTTATTTCGCTCACACGATCTGGCAGGTGGAGACACAACAAGCCGCGGCCTATCTCAGCGGGTCTAGAAAAGTCGTTTCCGATGCAGCTAGCTGAGTCGCTTCGCATCGCCATCCGCGCCCTAGCGGCCAATAAATTACGCAGCATCCTGACCATGCTCGGCACCATCATCGGCGTGGCCGCGGTGCTGACCCTGATGTCGGTGGGCCAGGGGGTCGAGCAGTATGTGACTGCCCAGTTCTCCAGCATCGGCACGAACCTGCTCTTTATCGCGCCCGGCCAGATTTCAGACGGCCCTGCATCGCAGCGCGTCCCCGGCTCCAGCACGCTCACCATGAGCGATGTCAATGCCCTCGCCGAGCCAAACCGCATCCCCAATGTGGCGGCAGTCGCGCCGGAGATCACAGGCCAGGCCGATGTCTCGCGCGGGGGGCGCAGCCTCAGCCTCCAGATCAGCGGCACGACGCCCGATTACACCGTCACGCGATCCTGGCAGCCGGTGATGGGCAGCTTTTTGAGCGAGACCGACGTCGTCGACCGCGCGCGCGTGGTGGTGCTGGGGTCTTCGGTCTACGAACGGCTCTTTGATCCAGGCGAGTACCCCATCGACCAGACCATCCAGATCAACAACCTGGTCTTCCGTGTGATCGGTGTAATGGAGGAAAAGGGCGGCAGCGCGTTTGGCAGCATGGACGATATTGTCTTTATGCCCTTTACCACGGCGCAAGACCGTCTGTTCCGGCGCAGAACCACCAGCGGCGACTATCGCGTGAGTGTGATCTATGTCTCGGTGGCGACGGCAGAGGCGATGAGCCAGGTGCAGGAGGATATCACACAACTGCTGCGCGAACGCCACCGGATCAGCTATCTCAACGAGGACGATTTCACTGTGATCAACCAGGCCGACCTGATCACGATCTTTGGCGATATCCTGGGCGCGCTGACGCTTTTCCTGGGGTCCATCGCCGGGATCAGCCTGTTGGTCGGCGGCATCGGCATCATGAACATCATGCTGGTGAGCGTGACCGAGCGCACGCGCGAGATCGGGCTGCGCAAAGCAGTGGGCGCAAAACGCCGCGATATCCTGGGCCAGTTCTTGCTCGAAGCGGTCACGCTCTCGTTCACTGGCGGGCTGTTGGGCATTGCGATCGGCGTCTCCGGGGCGCAGCTGATCAGCCGCTTTCAGGAGGGGTTTTCCGCGGTCGTCACGTTGGATGTGATCTTGATAGCCGTCCTGTTTTCGCTGGCTGTGGGGCTGTTCTTCGGCATCTATCCGGCCCACCGTGCCAGCAGGCTCAACCCCATCGACGCGCTGCGTTACGAATAGCGCAGCGAACGGTTCTCTCCCCCCAGTCCTCACCCAGATAAAGGAGAAGACACCATGCGCGTGGTACTGCGACTCTGCTTGGCGACCTGGCTTTTGGCCGCAGGCCTGTTGACCCCGGCTGCACCCGTGGCACAGGCACAGGCGGCAGGTAGCGACTGCGCCCCTGATGGCACACAGCCAAGCGGCGCAGTCTACCGGATCTGTATGCCC
>CAZYQJ010000026.1:7387-18052 GCA_964649925.1 uncultured Litorilinea sp. | reverse complement strand
GACCGTGACCATCGAGATGGTACTGGGGTTTGCCCTGGCGCTGCTGCTCAACCGCGAGATCTTTGGCAAGAATGTCCTGCGCGCCATCATGACGCTCCCCCTCTTTGCCACGCCGGTGGCGATGGGCTATCTGGGCATTACCCTCTACTATGAGCAGAACGGCCCCCTCAACGAGTTCATCCGAACCCTGGGGGGCAGCGGCATCCCCTGGCTCTCCAACCCGTATTGGGCGCGGGTCGCGATCATCCTGATCGACGTGTGGCAGTGGACGCCCTTTGTCTTTCTGGTCTCGCTGGCGGCGTTGCAAGGACTCCCGCTTGACCTGTACGAAGCCGCCGAGGTGGACGGCGCGGGCGGCTGGCAGAGTTTCCGCTGGATCACACTGCCGTTGATGACGCCGATCCTGTGGTTGATCCTGCTGCTGCGTCTGGTCGAAGCCTTCAAGGTCTTTGACATCCCAACCAGCCTGACGCTGGGCGGGCCGGGCCGCGCCACCGAAGTCTACAGCCTCTTTACCTATCGCACCGCCCTGCGTTTCTTTGACCACGGTTATGCGGCGGCGCAAGGCTTTTTGCTGCTTGTCATTGTCGCGCTGATCGTCTCGCTGCTCTTTGGGCGCATCCGCGAACTGTATGAGGAAGGGGGGTGAACCATGCGGACAAGATCGCTCTCCCCGGCTGGCCGGGTGCTGATGGCAGGGCTGATTGTGATCATGCTGGTCTGGGTGCTGTTCCCCTTTTACTGGGCCTTTCTGAACTCGATCAAAAAGCCCGCCGACACCTTTGAACCCAGTTGGATCCCCTATCTCCAGTTCAGGCCGACGCTCGAACACTGGCAGGCCGAACTGGCAATCCGCGAGACGCGCCAGGCACTGCGCAACAGCACGATCATCTCGGTGGGCGCTGCGACCGTCGCCAGCATATTGGGCACGCTGGCCGCCTATGCGCTGGCCCGCTTCCGCTTCCGCAGGCCGGGCAACGGCACGATCACCACCTGGTTTTTGTCCCAGCGCATCCTGCCGCCCGTGGTGATGGTCATCCCCTTCTTTCTGCTCATGCGCCAGCTTCGGCTGCTGGATTCGGTCTGGGCGTTGGTGCTGCTCAACGCCACCTTTACGCTGCCGTTCCCGGTCATCATCCTGAGCCAGATGTTTCGCGAACTTCCCGCCGAACTGGAAGAGGCCGCGATGGTGGACGGGGCGTCACGCTTCCAGTCGTTTGCACGCGTGGCCCTGCCGCTGGTGCTGCCCGGCCTGGTCGCCACCTGGATCATCTGCATGGCCTTTAGCTGGAATGAATTTCTTTTCGGCCTCTCGTTGACCACCAAGGATGCGATCCCCATGCCGGTGATCATCGCCGGGGCTGAACACACCCGCGGCGTGCAGTTCTGGTTTGTGGGCGTGCGCGTCATGCTGACCATGCTCCCCCCGACCATCCTGGCACTGTTGGCCCAACGCTATATCATTCGCGGCCTGACGCTGGGGGCTGTGAAAGGATAGATCGCTAGATCGGTTGGCACTCGCATGTCTGATCCCTTGCTCATTGGCGTGGATGTGGGCACAACCTCGATCAAGGCCATCGCCTTTGACCGCCGCGGCCAGATCCACACCCAGGCCGCCGCGCCGACCCCGACCCACCACCCGCGCCCGGGCTGGGCCTATCATGAGCCGGATGCGTTGTGGCAGACCGTTGTCTCGCTCCTGCGTGACCTGGTTGACCGGCTGGAGACACCTCGTGCCGTCACAGGCCTGGCCGTGACCAGCGTCGGAGAGGCGGGCGTGCCGCTTGACGCATCGGGCGACCCCACCTATGACAGCATTGCCTGGTTCGACACGCGCAGCGCACCCCAGGCGCAATGGCTTGACCAGACCGTCGGCGGCCGCCACGTCTTTGCCATCACCGGGCTGTCGCTTCAGCCGATCTTCAGCCTATGCAAACTGCTGTGGCTGCGCGACCATGCCGCCGACGCCTTTGCGCGTACCATGCGCTGGCTCAATATGGCTGATTACATCGCCTATCGTCTCTGCGGTGTGCAGGCGACGGATTTCTCGCTGGCCTCACGCACGCTGGCATTGGACATCCGCGGGTTTCGCTGGTCGGCGGACCTGCTGGCCGCTGTCGGGCTGCCGCCTGACCTGTTCGCCCCGCTGCAGGTGAGCGGCGCGCCCCTGGGCTGTCTGCTGCCGGAGGTTGCCGCGGCGACCGGCCTGCCGCGCCATACACAGGTCGCCGTGGGAGGGCATGATCACGTCTGTGGGGCGCTGGCGTTGGGGGTGACGGATCCGGGCATGGCGCTCAACTCGGTCGGCACGACGGAGGCCCTCTTCCTGCCGGTGGATCGTGCGCTGGACGACCCGCGCCTGGGTGAACAGGGTTTTGCTCAAGGGCTGCATGTGGACGGGCGGCACGCCTACCTCATGGGCGGGCTGTTTACGGCTGGGGCCGCCGTGGACTGGTTCCGCGCCACCTGCGCCCCGGGCGCGGACTACGCCCCGCTGATCGCAGAGGCCGAACAAATACCGCCGGGCAGCCTGGGCGTCTGTTTTCTGCCGCACCTGCGCCTGGCGAACCCGCCGGACCTGGACCCGCAGAGCCGCGGCGCGTTTGTCGGCCTGCACACCGATGTGACGCGCGGCGCGCTCTATCGGGCGCTGCTGGAAGGGCTGGCCTGCGAGGTGCGCCATGTTCTGGAGCCGCTCCAAAGCTACAGCGGCGCCCCCATCCATTCCCTGCTTGCCACCGGCGGCGGCACGCGCAACGCCCTTTCGCTGCGGATCAAGGCGGCAGTGCTCAACCAGACCATCCACGTCAGCCACATGGACGAGGCGACGGCATTGGGCGCAGCGGTGCTGGCCGGGCTGGGCGCAGGGGTATATCCCCATCTGGCAGCGGCCTTAGAGGAAGTACGCCAGCCGCAGACGCCCGTTGCCCCCGACCCGGCCCTGGTTGATCTCTATGCGCGGCTCTATGACGAGGTGTACCACCATCTCTATGCCACGCTGCGACCGCTTCACCATGCCCTGGCCCCTTTCCGCGATGTAGAGATCGTGGCGCAGGGGGCAGGGCCAATCTGAAAAAACGGTTGCCGATGCGCGGTTGATGTGCTATTCTGCCCTTATTCTCCCTGAAGGATCACCTGGACCAGTGTAAGGATCCTGCTGGCGGTGATATCCCTGTGGCGCGGGTCGATGCTCCCCAGCTTGCCGTTCCCGCCGCACGGTATATCATCTGACAGCGGTCTGTGGAATTGGATTCTCTGCCTGGTTGTCCCGCAGCGTCTATGTGCGCGGCCTCTCCTGTATGGCCCAGCAATGGGCAGCGGCGTCTATGCCGGACCATCGGCTCAAACCCATCATGGAGTTCAGGAGGAACCCCTATGACCGATTCTGCACACCGATCTCAGCGATTGACGCGCCGGAAATTCCTGTCCAGCGCTGCCGCAACGGCTGCTGGGCTATACCTGGCGGCCTGCGCACCCGTGCCCACAGGCGCACCCGCCGAAGAAGGGGCCGCCGCGCCCGAAGGGGGACCGGTGGAACTGGTCTTTTGGGGCTTTGCCAGCAACCGCATCGGCTGGCAGCAGGCGGTCTTTGATACCATGTTTCAGGAGCAGCATCCGGATGTGTCGTTGTCTATTGAGTCCATCCCTCAGGATCAGCTTTGGGACAAACTGCAGGCGACCTTTGTCGCCGGGTCGGGTGCGCCCGACTTGATCGACCTGCACATCCGCAACTGGCTGCGTTTTACCAAAGATGACCCGCCGTTCTTGGACCTCAGCGACCTAATCGGAGAGGAAGCCAACAATTTGGTGGAAGGATCCGCGCTGACGCCGTGGACTTCGCACGGTAAGGTCTGTGGGCTGGGCAATGAGCTAAACACCGCGCTGCTCTACTACCGCTGGGACATCTTCGATGAGGTGGGCATTGACGCCGACGCCCTGGAAACCTGGGATGATTTTGTGCAGGCGGGCATCGAGGTGATGGCGCAGACCGAGCGCAAACTGCTCACGGTCGAGGAGGATGCCTGGTATAAGTTCTACCTGGAGGCCACTCAACATGGCGGCCAGTTCTTCGACGAAAACGGCGATCCGGTGGTGAACGATGTGCATGGCGTGACTGCGCTGGCCTGGGAGCAAGACCTCCTCCGCAACAAAGAAGTCGCCATGATCCAGCCTGCCGGGGCCGCCTACTACGGGGCGATGAACCAAAGCGAATTTGTCGTGGATATGGGCGCGCCCTGGTTCCAGGGCTTTATGAAAGAGCAAGCGCCGGACGTATCCGGGCTGTGGCATATGCGCCCGCTGCCTACCTGGCCGGATGGGGAAGGCCACCTGACATCACAGCGCGGCGGCACAGGTATGGGTATCACCAACCAGACGCAACACGCCGACCTCTGTTGGGAGTTCATCCGCACCTGCAACTTGACGGTGGATGGCGTGATGCTTGGCTATGACATGGTAAACCTCTTCCCCACCTATCGCCCGGCCTGGGAAGATGAACGGCTGATGCGGACAGATGAATACTTTGATAATCAGGTCCCTGCCGAGTTCATCATGGCCGCCGCCGAAGGGATGCCGTTGGTCAACACGTCTCCCTATTGGAGCGACCTGACTGACGCGCTCATCCGGCTGGCGAAAGGGCCGGTGCTGCGCGACGGCGCTGACCCCCAGGCTGCGTTGGATGCTGTCGTGGAGGAGACCCGGAACCTGATGAGTTAGCGCGGGAACCCCCCGCTTGCATAGAACGACCGGTGACCGGCGCGCAGATAACGCCGGTCACCGAGACCATTGAGGAACCGCAATGCAAACGACCGCTGCACGGGCGGCAACCGCGCCGCCCCGTAATCTGATCGGCTGGTGGGAACGCAACGAGCGCAAGGTAATCCCTTACGTCTTTATTGCGCCGTTCTTTGTGCTGTTCCTGATCTTTATGCTCTGGCCGGTCGTCGATTCCTTCCGGCTCAGTTTCTTCGAGGTCAACTCCGCCACCAGCCGTACCTTTGTGGGCCTGGAAAATTATCGAGACCTGCTGGCCAATGACGCGCGTTTTTGGCGATCGATTTGGAACACCACCTATTTCGCCCTGGGGACGGTCTTGATCCAGGTTCCGCTGGCGCTGATACTCGCCCTGGCGCTGAATTCGCCGCGTGTGTTGTTTCGCAACGGGGTGCGGCTGGCTGTCTTTGTCCCATATATTACTTCGGCGGTAGTGGTGTCGCTGATGTTTGTGATGGTGTTTGACGAGGGATACGGCCTGCTCAATGCAGGGTTGCGCGCGCTCGGCATCCAGCCGGTGGCCTGGTTAGGATCGGCTGCATGGGCCATGCCCTCGGTGATCCTGCTGGGGCTGTGGATTTGGGTCGGTCGCAACTCGCTCTTTTTCCTGGCCGGGCTGCAGAGCATCCCGCATGACCTGGTGGAGGCGGCGCGCATTGATGGGGCCAATGAGTGGCAGGTCTTTCGCAGCATCACGCTGCCGCTGCTGCGCCCTGTGACGCTGTTTGTGGTCATGCAGGGCGTGATCGGTTCCTACCAGTTGTTCGCACAGCCATACCTGCTCTTTCGCGGCAGCGGCGGCCCCAGGGATTCTGCCCTGACGGTGGTGATGTACCTCTACTTCAACGGCTTCCGCAGCTTTAGCATGGGATATGCCGCGGCCATCGGCTATATGCTGGTGATCATCATCTTTGTTGCGTCACTGGTTCAACTCTACTTCTTTCGCATATGGGAAGACTGAATCACATGCCCTCCTTGGGACGCTTAATCTCACTGATCTCGCTCAACGCTCTGGTGCTGGTGATTGTGCTGGTCACCGCCATTCCGTATGTGTATATGGTCAGTGCGACCTTCAAGCCCAATACGGAAGTCTATTCGCTGCCGATTACGCTGCTGCCCCGTTCGTTCTACACGGGTAACTATGAACAGCTTTTCAGCATGTTTCCCTATGTGCGGTGGTTCGTGAATACAGTCTTCGTCGCCAGTCTGCGCACAGGGATCGCCATCGTCTTGTGCGCGATGGGCGGCTACGCCTTTGCCAAGTATGAGTTCCGGTTCAAGCGCGCCCTCTTCCTGCTGCTGCTCGCCACCATGATGCTGCCGTTTCATGTCGTGTTGATCCCGCTCTTTATCATGATGGTGCGCATCCAGTGGGTGAACACCTATTATGCGCTGATTGTGCCGTTTGCGGTCAGCGCCTACGGGATATTCCTGCTGCGGCAGTATATGGTGTCGGTCCCAGGGGAATTGATCGACGCGGCGCGCATTGACGGATCCTCCGAAATGGGGATCTTCTGGCGGATCGCCATGCCCCTGGTCAAGCCTGGATTGGGCGTGGTCGCCATCCTCTTCTTCACAATGGCCTGGAATGACTTTATCTGGCCGCTGATTGTCCTCAGCAAGACGGCGCTCTACACGCTGCCCCTGGGCATCGCCACCATGTTCGGGCCGTATGAAATCCAATATGGCACGATCATGGCGGGTTCCTTTCTCAGTACCGTGCCGATTGTAATCGTCTTTCTGGCGATGCAGCGGCAGTTTGTCTCCGGCCTGACTGTGGGCGCGCTCAAGGGCTGATCTGAATCTGCGTAACGGCGCGGCCCGACCTCACGCGGCTGAACCTTCTAGAACTGGATGCACAACGCTAGGCAGGGCAGGCGTCCCGGCCCATCGGGTTGCGCGCCGGATGGGAACCCTCCCCACAGAGATGGGCAAAGCGCGCATGGTACGTGTATGGGAAGTACAAATGTTCGGAGCACAAACGTTCACTGCACCCGGCGCATTCACTTCTTTGGCACTCCCCCGGACGGATCAAGCAACCATCCCACCTTCCTAATCGCTAGACGCCAGGAAACTGTCTGCGTGGGCATAGGGTAGCGTGATGAGGAATCAGCCTGAAACGGCATACAGGGGCTTGCACCCTTTTATCGGTCGCGAGGCCGAGATGGATCAACTGATGGCAGGCCTGGACGATGCCATGACTGGGCAGGGGCGTCTGCTGTTGATCACGGGCGAACCCGGCATCGGCAAGACGATGATGGCCGAGGAACTTGCCGCCCGTGCCCAGCAGCGCGGCGTGCGCGTGTTGTGGGGGCGCTGTTGGGAAGGTGGTGGCGCGCCTGCCTACTGGCCCTGGACGCAGGTTCTCCGCAGCCTGATCGAGGAACCGCCCGATGGCGCAGACCTGGCCCCAAATGGCGAGACCCGCTTGATCGCGCGCCTGATCCCTGAACTGGCGGATCAGATGGGGGATGGCGACGCTGCGCCGATGCCCGCCCAGCCCGGTGCAGCCCGGTTCCGCCTGTTCGACGCTGTGACCCGTCTGCTGCGCCGCGCTGCCACCAGGCAGCCGCTGCTGATTGTCCTGGACGACCTGCATGCCGCCGACCCGGCTTCCCTGCTGCTGCTGCGCTTTGTGGCGCGCTCGCTGCGATCGACGCAGCTGCTCATCCTCGCCGCCTACCGCCGGACGCAGGCGACCCAGCGCGCCGATGTCATCGAACTGATCGGCGACCTGGTGCGCGAAAGCCCAAGCATCCGGCTGCGCGGGTTTGACCGCGCTGAAGTAGAACGCTTTATGCAGAGCTTGACCGGCGTTCACACGGCAGAGGCTGACGTGTCGGGCATCATGAACGCTACCGCGGGCAACCCGCTCTTTATCCGCGAAATGATGCATCTGGCCGGTGTGAACGCGCCTCCTGGATGGCACAGACAGCGTGCGCTATCGGAAGGGGTGCGCGCTGTGATCCACCAGCGGTTGGCCGCGCTGGACGCCGACACGATCCAACTGCTCTCCGTGGCTGCGGTGGTGGGGCAGGAGTGTGAAGCCGCGCTGGTGGCACAGGTCGCAGGCGTTGACCTGGCGGACGTCCTGCATTCGCTTGCCCAGGCGGAACAGGCGGAGTTGGTGACGCCGGTTCCCACGTCCCCTACTGCGTTTCGCTTCTTTCACGGGCTGGTGCGCGAGGTGTTATATGATGACCTGCCGCTGGCCGTACGCCGCGAGCTTCATGGCAAGGTGGGTGAGGCTATCGAACGCCTGCACCGCACAGAGTTGAATGCCTATCTGGGGGCGCTGGCCTATCATTTCGCTCAAGTAGCCATGGACGGGTACAGCGCCAAGGCCGGGGATTACGCAGCCAGGGCCGGGGATCAGGCTATGGCCGCCCACGCCTATGAGGAAGCGGCCCTGCAATACCAGCGCGCCCTTGATGCCCTGCGTTTGACTCAGCAGGATGAGATACAGCATCTGAATTTGCTGCTGCATCTGGGCATCGCTCAGGCGCGGGCAGGCGTCTATGATCAGGCCAAAGCCAGCTTTTTGCGCGCCGCCGAGATCGCACGGCAGTTGGACGCCCATGAGCAATTGGCACTGGCCGCGCTGGGGTATGGTGAGCCTCAGGTGGAAGGCGGGCTGGTCGACCAGCAACTGCTTGCCCTGCTGCAAGAGGCCCTCGATCGCCTGAGCCACACCGACAGCGCGTTGCGATCCCGGCTGCTCGCCCGTCTTTCACTGGAACTTACCTTCTCGGACGAGGATGCGCGGCGTGACACGCTCAGCCATGAATCCGTGACAATGGCCCGGCGTCTGGGCGACGAATGCGCCCTCTCTATTGCCTGTCGCGCCCGCTGGATGGCGGTATGGGGGCCGGATGGGCTGGCGGAACGGCTGTCGCTCTCGGAAGAAATCCTGCGCCTGGCGCGTGAGACACAAGACCGCGAACTGGAGTTGGTCGGGCGGGCCAGGCGTATCACCTGCGCCCTGGAGTCTGGAGACCGGCGCACGGTGGAGGTGGACATCGCCGCCTATACTGAAATCGCCGGAGAACTGCGGATGCCCTACCATGAGTGGACCGCGGCGACGCTGCGCGCCCAACAGGCGTTGATGCATGGGACGCTGGAAACGGCTGAGACGTTGGCCGAAGAAGCCCTGCCCCTCCTGCCTGGGCGGCCCAATGCGCGGCTGGCCTATCTCAACCAGATCACCTGGATTCGCTGGGAACAGGACCGCCTTAGCGAGTTGCAGACAGCATGGCATGACCTGGTGGATCGCTTTCCCCAGGCAGGCTTTGCCAGGGGATGGCTGGCACTGATCCATGCCCAACGCGGCCAACCCGACGAGGCGCGGCGGCATCTGTATGCGCTGGTCGCGGACCTGCGCGAGCGGACGCGCGGCGGTCTCTGGCCGCCCAGCGTGGCCGTGGCTTCGCTTGCCGCCGCTTCTCTCGACGACGCAGAGGCGACAAGCCAACTCTATTCGCTCCTGACACCCTATGCGGATCGAACCATCGTCATCCCGATGCCGCATCCAGTGACCTGCTTTGGGTCCGCCCACTTCTATCTGGGCCTGCTGGCGGGTGTGCTGTCGCGCTGGCAGGACGCAGGCGCGCATTTGGAAGCGGCCCTGCATGTCCATGCGCGCTTGCAGGCCAGGGGCTTGACCGTACACACCCAAGCGGCGGCTGCGCGCGTTCTTCTGCGCCAGGGGCAGGTCGAGGCGCGTGCGCGGGCTTTGGCGTTGCTTGACGAGGCAGAGGACTCAGCCCGGCGCTTGGGCCTGGTCACGGTTCAGAACGAGATCGCGGCGCTGCGTGAAGTCAAGGCGGGTACGCCCGCAGCGGGGAGCGCGCCCGAAGCCGGGGCTGCCGAGGCGTCTCTTGCCCATAACGTCTTTCGCCGGGAGGGGAACTACTGGAGCATCCGCTATGACGGGACGCTTGTCCGGCTGCGCGATACCAAGGGGCTGCACTACCTGGCCCGTCTCTTGGCGGAACCGGGCCGGGAGTTCCACACGGTTGACCTGGAGGGTGAGCAGAACGGGAGAACCCCCACCGCACAGCCCGCGCTGCGCGATCTGGATGAACTGACCGAACGTGCAGACCTGGGCGATGCGGGCGCGCTGCTCGATGCCCAGGCCAAAGCCGAGTATAAGGCGCGGCTGCAGGCGCTTGAGGACGAGTTGGAGGAGGCCGAAGCATGGGCTGACCCGGAGCGCGCCGCCAGAGCGAGGCAAGAACGTGATTTTCTGATCCAGGAGTTGGCGCGGGCGGTCGGGCTGGGGGGCCGGGACCGCAAGGCCGCATCGCACGCAGAGCGCGCCCGGCTCAACGTCACACGCGCCATCAAGACGGCCCTGGCAAACATCGCCCAAAACCACCCCGCGCTGGGCGATCATCTACATGTCACGGTGCGAACCGGAACCTACTGCGTCTATTCCCCTGACCCGCGCCTCCCCATCACCTGGCAGCTTTAACCAAATCTGCTGCCGTTCACCCCGATTGAACATTTGTTCAGCCTTTCTGAACGCATTTCCTATGAACACAGCAAGCGGAAATGCAAACAGGAGGCATACACATGAACATCGTTCTTTGGGTACTTCAGGTTTTGTTGGCCGTGGTGTACGTGGGGCATGGGTGGATGTTCTTGTCTCCGCCCGCCGAGTTGGTAGATATCATGAATGAGCAGTTTGCGCCGTGGTTTCGCATCTTCCTTGGGGTAGCTGAGATACTGGCCGCGGTGGGGCTGATCCTGCCGGGCGTGACGCGCATTCTGCCGCAGTTGGTTGCGTGGGCCGCGGCAGGGCTGATGATCGTGATGAGCAGCGCCACCGTGCTGCACCTCGTTCGGGCCGAGTATACCAGCGCGATCATGTCCGCAGTTCTGTTCATTCTC
>CAZYQJ010000026.1:0-7377 GCA_964649925.1 uncultured Litorilinea sp. | reverse complement strand
TTGTGGCCTACATGCGCTGGCGGGTGCTTCCCATTGCCCCGCGCCAGCGGGTCGTCGCCTCGCGACAGACGGTGTAGGCCCTTGTGGATGGGGTGAAGCGCTTCACCCCGCTTCTGTTTGGCCCATACAATGGCTGTTGAGGGCGACAAGGTGGAGAGGACGGATCATGGAGACCCTGCAAATCCATATTTCGATCCAGGCTGTGCAACCGCTGATGGGGGATGCCAGGACTGAGATCGCCGGGCCGCTGCGCTTCGAGGGCTGGATTGAACTGCTGCACGTACTCGCCACCCTTATCGAAGATGATCCGCCCCCATCCGCCCAGGATCATGGATGCTGCGCGGGTGAATCCAGGGCTGATAGGGGCAGGCGCGGCCCGCCGAGAGGCTGATCAGGCGGCGATTGCTTCAGCCATCTCTCCGCCGGAGACCGCAGGCGAATCCTTGTAGAGATAGCACGCCACCGCTCTGGATGCGTCCGTCCGGTAGAGGGGAGGCGGCGCGGCGTGGCATTCGGCCATCACCAGCGGGCAGCGGCTGGCAAACTTGCAGCCCTGCGCCTGATCCTTGGTTGCGTTGGCCGCAGACGTCTGGCGTTCGACCGCCGCTTCCCCACCCCAGCGGATGTCAGGGTCAGGCAAGGGAATCGAACTGACCAACAGCCGCGTATAGGGGTGCTGCGGGTCGCGAATCACCTGCTCGACGCTGCCCATCTCCGCCACCGAACCGCGATACATCACGTAGATGTTCTCGCTGATCTGGTAGGCAGTGGTCAGGTCGTGGGTGATGTAGACCAGCGAGATGCCCAACTCCTGCTTCAGTGCCATCAGGCTTTCCAGGATGGTGGCGCGCAGCGAGGCATCCACCATCGAGACCGGTTCATCGGCCAGAATGATGCGCTGCCGCTGCCCGCCGCTCAACTGGTGCGGATAGCGCCCCAGGGTTTCTTCTGGCCGCAGACCGGCCAGTTGCAGGCTTTCCTCGATCCGCTGCTGCGCCTCCTCGCGCGTGCCTGCCAGCCGGAACTTGCGTACCGGGGTTGTCAACACCTGGTCGATCCGGTAAAAGGGGTTGTAGACCTCGAAGGGGTCTTGGAAGATGGCCTGCACCTCACGGCGAAATTCCCTGCGTTCACGGCGTTCCATCGTCCTCAGATCGCGGCCGCGAAAAGAGATGACCCCCTGCGTGGGGCGGATCACGCCCAGCAGCAGGCGCGCCAGCGTGGTCTTGCCGCTTCCACTTTCGCCTGCAATCGCGGTGATGCTCGGCTTTTCCTCGTTGATCGCCAGCGATACCTCATCCACGGCGACAGTCCGGCGTTTGCCGAACAAACCACCGCCGAATACCCTTGTGACATTCTGTGCGGCCAGAAGCGGCTTCACGATAGGCTCCTGTCGTAGAGGTGGCAAGAGACCCAGCGGTTCGGCTTGATCTCGACCAGTTCGGGTATATCGACCGCGCAGCGCGGCAGGGCCTTGGGGCAGCGCGGATGAAACATGCAGCCCGGCGGCGGCTTGAGCAGCGATGGCGTCAGCCCCGGAATCCCTTTGAACAACGCCTTGGCCTGGAGCGTCGGCAGGCTGCGGATGAGCAACTGCGTATAGGGGTGCAGCGGGTCTTTGAAGATGTCGCGCACCGGGCCGATCTCCACCATCTTGCCGCCATACATGACGCCCACTCGATCCACAAACTGCGCCATCAGCCCCATATCATGTCCGACCAGGATCATGGATGCGCCGAGGGCGCGCTGCACCCGGCCCAGGGTTTCCATCACCTGACGCTGCACCACCACGTCGAGGGCGCTGGTCGGCTCGTCGGCGATGATCACTTTGGGGCTGAGCAGGATCGCCATGGCGATGCAGACGCGCTGTTTCATCCCCCCGCTGAGTTCGTGCGGGTACGCATCCATCACGTCGGCGTCCAGTTCGACAGATTCAAGCACCTCTGGAATGCGCGCCTCCAGCGTGAGTTTGGTTTCGCGGCCATCAGCGTGGGCGCGGATGGTGTCGCGCAGTTGTTCCCCCACCTTCATCATGGGGTTCAACGAGTTCATCGCGCCCTGCGGGATCAGGGCGATCTCTGCAAAGCGCGCCCGGCGCATCGCCTCTTCGGACAAGTTCAGGAGGTCTGTCCCATCCAGGAGGACTTCACCCCCTTCGACGACCGCGGGCGCTTGCAGCAGGCGCATGAGGGTGAGGGCGGTGGTCGTCTTGCCGGAGCCGGATTCTCCCACCAGGCCAAGCCGTTCCCCCGCTTTGAGGAAGAAATCGACGCCGTTGACTGCACGCACCGGCCCCTCTGCGGTCTGGTAGCTGACGCGCAGGTTGCGTACCTCCAGCACATTCTCTCTGCGCGCAGCGTTCCTATCCCCGACCCTCGTGGTGTGTGGTTCGCGTATCATGGTTGTCTCGATATCTGTTTCAATCCAAAGGCTGTGTTCCGGCGGCTGGCTGTCAAGGGGCTACCCCCGCATTGCGCCCTTGAGCCGGGGATTGGCATATTTGTCCAGCGACAGGCTCATCAGAAACAAGCCTGTGAAGATGATGGCGAGGGTTGCGATAGGCGGCCCCCACCACCACCACATCCCGCGGAACATGGCCGAATAGGTGAAGGCGTGGAAGAGGGCACGGCCAATGGTGGGGACGTTCTGCGGGCCAAGCCCCAACACCTCCAGCCCGACCGCGGCCAGAATGCCGGTGCTGACTGCGCCCACAAAGGCCGCGGCGAGATAGGCGGTCAGATTGGGCAGAATCTGTAAGAAGAGGATCTCCAGGTCGTTTTGGCCTGATAGCCTGGCGACTTCGACAAAAAGCCGCTCGCGCAGGCTCAGGGTTTGGGCGCGGATCAGGCGTGCGGGCAACGGCCATGACAACAGCCCCACGATCAGCGCCATCAGTTCCACCGTCATCACGCGCACGTAGGCGGAGACTGTGATCAGGATGGCCAGCGCGGGGATGACCAGCATGACGTCGGCAAAGCTGCTGAAGATGGTGTCCAGATAGCCCCGGTAGTACCCGGCCAGCAGTCCGACCAATGCGCCGAGCAGAACGCCGACGCCGCCCGCTACCAGCCCGATCCGGAAGGTGTTGGGGATGCCGATCACCATCAGGGTAAACATGTCACGGCCAAAGCCCTCTGTGCCGAGCAGGTTTTCGGCACTGGGGGGCAGATTGTTCGAATAGGCCCCCATGTTGGCACGCTTTGGGTCGACGGTCGTGGACGCAATGAGGCCGAACAGGTAGAGCGCCAGCAAGAGCGAAAGTCCCAGGGTAAACAGCCAGTTCTCCGCCAGAAATGCGCCAACGCTGCGGGTGGCACGCCAAACCGCCGCGCCGGGGGTCTGTGGAACGGTTGTGGGCAAGGTTGCTGTCTTCATCTGCCATCACCTCGCTAGGCTATCCGGAGTTCTCGGAGATATAGGTCACGCGCGGGTCAAGCCGTGGGTAGATCAGGTCGATGATCAACACGGCCAGCCCGACCGAAACCGCCAGGATCAGCGTGATGCCCTGGATCACGGTGTAGTCGCTGTTGGTGATCGACTGGTATAGCTGGTAGCCAAGCCCCGGATAAGCAAAGATGATCTCCACCAGGATCGCGCCGGACACCACATGCCCCAGGGCAATTGCCAGGTGGGTGAGTTGCGGCGGGATGGCGTTGCGTACTGCGTACCACCACAGGATGCGCCGCCGCGGCAGCCCTTTCGCCTCGGCCAGCAGCATGTAATCCTCGCCAATCGTGCTGACCATCAGGCCGCGCATCGTCAACGCCCACAGCCCCAGGCTGGAGAGGACGATGGAGAGGGCGGGCAGCACCGAATGGTGGGCCACGTTGCGGATGAACGCCCAGGAGAACTCGCGCGGGATGCCGCTGTCATAGGCGCCGCTCATGGGAAACAGCCCTATGGTGAAGGCAAAGGCATAGAGTAGCAGCAGCGCCAGCAGAAAATAGGGAAAGACCCCCCAGATCATGGTCAGCGGCAGGATCGCCCTGACCAGGCCGGGCGTACCCTTCCAGGCGAGCAGCGCCCCCACCGTCACCCCTAAGATAAAGGTGATGACGACGCTTGTGGCGACCAGGCCGATGGTCCAGGCGATGGCCGGGCGGATAATCTCCCAGACACCGGCGGGATAGGCGGACAGCGATTCGCCAAAGTCGAGGCGGATCGAGTTCCACAGATAGCGAACATATTGGACGTGCAGCGGGTCATTCAGCCCGAACCGCTCGCGGTAGGCCTCGAACAATGCCTGGCCGTTCTCGATCCCCGCGCTGGCCTGCGACATGCGCGACGTGATCGCGCCGATGGGGTTGCCGGGCGCAAGCCGCGGGATGAAGAAGTTAAAGGTGGATGCGACAAAGACCACCAGCAGAAACATGCCGATGCGCCGCACAAAATAGTTAAAGTCTACCCCTCGCATATCACACCGCTTTCAACCGTTGCCGTACCGGATCGGCGCTGCCACCCGCTGTGTAGCTTGTGGCGGATGGCAGCGCCCAGCCTGCTATTGGGCCGGTTCAAGTTCTGTCAGGACACGGAGGAAGTGCTGCCAGTGGGCTGGCGGCTGGATATAGTTGTTGTCTGCTGTGGGCCAGTTCGTCCAGCGCGACTCGTTGAAGAGTGTGAACGAAGGCGTCTGCACCAGCGGGATGGCTGGCAGTTCATCCACCCAGATGGTCACGGCTTCCACCATCAGTTCGGTCACGCGCGGGTCGCCCAGCGGCAGCGCGCCCATCTCGTCCATGAGCGCTGAGTATTCGTCGTTGGACCAGCGACCAGCGTTGTTGGTGTTGTCCACGTATTCGGTGCCGGGGGTGCCCACCGGGTTGACCCATGACTTGTTATAGCGGTTCATGCCGAACCACGGCTCGATCACGCTGCCGCAGCCGCTCCAGTCGGTGGCCGCTTCAAACTGCCCGCGGCCGGTCTGGTCGCGGAAGATGCCCCATTCCAAAATGCGTAACACCGCGTCGATGCCGACCTCGTTCAACTGCTGGACAACTAGCCGGGCGACGTTTTCCATGAATGGGGGCGCAACGATGTCAATGGCCAGATTCTCGCCGTCCGGGCCGACATACAGCCCCGTCGCGTCATCCAGCGTATAGCCCTGACCTTCGATCAACTCGCGCGCCCGGTCGGGGTTGTACTCCGATGATGTCCTGGATCGCCTCATAGTAGGGCTGCATGGCCGGATAGTCGGGGAAGATGAAGGCAGCAGGCACGCTGGCGCCTTCGTAGAGGACATCCACCATCTGCTGGCGGTTGAAGGCGTAGGAGAGCGCCCAGCGCATCTCTTTGCTGTCCCACGGCGGTACGGTATGGTTCACTGTGAACATGCGCGGGCACGGGTCGCGCCAGGAGTAAGGCGAATCCTCGTCATACATGATTAACTGGGGGTTGCGTGCCTGGAGCGACTGCATGATGCTCAGGGTTGCGCCGGATCCGGGGCCGATGTCCAGTTCATTGGCGACAAGCATCTGGTTGACCGTCTCGGCAGATGGGATCCAGGGCCGGTGGATCTCGACCGGGGCCGGTAACTTGAATGCGCCTGTCTTTGCGCCCCACCAGTCGTCATTGCGTTGATAGACAAACTCGGTGGACGAGAAGCGCAGCACGGTATAGGGGCCGCTGAAGATCGGCGCGCCCGTCTCCTCGTCATACGGGTTGCGGAAGGTCACCGGGTCCTGCCCTTCCCAAACATGCTTGGGCAGCGGCACAATCGCCTGGGAGGTCGTGCCCGCCAGGTTTTCCATGACAAAGCGCGGGTTCGGCCCGGTCAGCGTGAAGCGGATGGTGCGGTCATCCACCGCTTCGACCGACTCTACCCACTGATCGACCGCGCCCGACCAGTTAAGCTGCGGCGCGTACTCCTTGAGCAGGTTGATCGTAAAGACCACATCTTCGGATGTCAGGGGCGTGCCGTCGCTCCACTCGGTGCCGGGGCGCAGCGTCACCGTCCATTCGTCCAGGGCTTCGTTGGATTCATAGCTTTCCGCCAGCCAGCCCTCGATCTCCCCCGTCTCGTAGTTCAACATGAACAGGGGTTCCATCATGTTCTGGTTCATCCCCTGCAGGATATAGGTTCCGGGGATGTAGGGGTTCCAGATATCCGGAGCCGGGATATTGACCTGTGAGGCGATGCGGAGGATCAAGTCCCCACCTTCGGGTGCAGCGGCCTCCTCTTGCGGCTGCGCCGCGGGCTGTTCGGCGGGCGTGGTGGCCGCCGTACACCCGGCAATCGCCACCATCAAGACGCCCAGCACGATGAGTACTCTGAAGATGGACCATCTTCCAGCCAACATGCGAGTCCTCCTTTGTTGCTGATATGTGGATTGGTTGCTGAGAACAATCACCTGCATGACAACAGATGTACATACAAGCGCGTCACTCGGAGGCAACTAGAGGGATTGCCGAATGGACAAGGCACTCCCCACCAGGCTGGACGAGCGGCAGCGATGGCTGCCGTTGCATGCTCTTGCTCCCACCAGATTCAAGCGGGCGGGATGGCAAACAATGTATGGCTACAACAGGGGTCGAACGGGAGCTAAATTTACGATACCGCGTATCGGGAGGGCTGTCAAACAAGTTGTGAGGGGCCGGGGCCAGCGCGAGATACGGCACATCTTGATATCTCGCGCCGGCCTTATGCAGTCCCCACGGTCTTAAGCTGTCGGCTGGTGCGACGGGTGGGCTACCAGCGGGTAGCTGTAGCGAAACAGGTTTTTGGGGTCAACCTGTGCCTTGAGCGCGACCAGCCGTTGGTAGGCGTGCGGCAGGTAGGCGTCCTGTACACGCGCTGCGGCCTGGTTGCTCCCCGCGAAGTTCATGTAGATGCCGCCATGCAGGTAGGGGCGCAGCGCCTCCTGATACTGGCGCAGGTAGTGATCCATCGCCGTGCGAATTTCGGGCGTAAACGCCAGCCCGCTGATCTGTAGATAGAACCGGGCGTCGCGGTTGCCGATGGCGTTTGCGTCAGGGTCCACGCGCATGATGGCTCCTCCGGCATGGCGCAACTCGTTGAAGATGAGGGGGGACGTGCGATCCGTGGCATAGCGCGCCACCACGTCGATGGCCTCATCGGTGAGTTCGCCCAGCATGTTGCTGGTAGGATAGGCCGGTGCAGGGGCAACCGGGTCGTTGCTAATAGTGGCGATCTCAGAAAACGGCAGTTGGCGCAGCGTGTTTTCCATGGGCGTCTGCCACGCCAGCCACGGTTGCATCAGCCGTTCTCCTTCGGCGGCATCGCCCGCATGGACGGCACGCAGAATGACCCGCAGTTGGCCGCGCAGGTTGTCAGGCAGTTGCGGCAGGTTCGGAAACCTGAAGATGGAGATGCTGGATGTCAGGTCGTCGGGGACATCTGCAACCCAATCGCGGTAGAAG
>CAZYQJ010000025.1:0-18285 GCA_964649925.1 uncultured Litorilinea sp. | reverse complement strand
GAGATCAGCGCTGCCTGCGCCTATCCCTCTGAATTCTGGAACATCATGGGGACGCAGGGCGGGCTGGCAGGGAGTATGCAGGAGTTCCACTGGCGCGTGGTGGATACGAGCAAACTGGCCCCGCGCACGCTGGAGATCGCGCCCACGCCCGACCGCAGCTACCCGCGCGACGAGATCACCTGGCAGGAAGGGTGCTGGCGCGCCCCGCAAGATGGCCCCCCGGATTATGAAGGGTTCTATGTGGACCTCTACGCCACGATCCGCGAGGGCGCGCCGCTGGTCGTGACGCCGCAGAGCGTGCGCCGTTTGACCTGGCTGTTGGAGGAATGCCGCCGCATCTCGCCGGTGTAGATGGAGCTTCCGCGCCTGCAAACTTCGCAATACGAGGGTGCGTGTGCGGTGTCCATCTGCACACGCACCCGGATATGCTTACGACGCGACAAACTGGTAACGTCCGGCACTGAGTTTGTGCTCTGTGCCCTCCACCACCTGCCCGTTGAGTTGGAGGGTCGCCCCGTCCGCCAGTGGCAGATAGGCTGTGGCCGTGGTGTTGGGCGGCACGACCACCGTCCACTCAAAACGGCCATTGTCCTGCGACCATTCCGACACCAACTCGCCGTAGAGGGTCTTGAGCGCGCCGCGCGCACAGGTCAGGCCGCCGCCTGGCTGCGGGCGTAAGATCACATGCTTATAGCCCGGCTGCGAGGGGTCTACATCGATACCCGCTACTGTGTTATAGAGCCATGCGCCGATGGAGCCATAGGCGTAGTGGTTGAACGAGTTCATTTCGGCGCTTTGGAAGCCGTTCTCCTCCGTCCAGCCGTCCCAGCGCTCCCAAATGGTCGTCGCGCCTTGGGTCACCGAGTAGAGCCACGAAGGCCAGCTTTTCTGGTGGAGCAGCGCATAGGCCACATCCAGCCGCCCATGGTTGCTCAACACATGGGGCAGATAGGGCGCGCCTACAAAGCCGGTGGAGAGATGCATATCGCGGCGCTCGATGTCGGCCACCAGTTCGGCTACCGCCTTGGCACGCAGCCGTTTGGGCAGCAGGTCGAAGTGCAGCGCCAGCACATAGGCGGTCTGCGTGGGCGTGAAGAGATTCGTGTTAAAGACCGCTGAGGTGACGGGGCCGTAGTCCACCACCTTGAGGTTGCCGCGTGAAATGGCATCGGCTTGATCCATCCGCTGGCGAATCTCCGATGGCACGCTGTCGGCGGCGGTCACGCTACTGCCCTTGAGGAAGCGATCCGCAAAGGCGCGTTTGACGCTGGCAAAGAGGCGGCGGTAGCGCGCCGCGGCGCGTGTCTTGCCCAATGCCTTGGCGACCTGCGCCATGATGCTGGCGTCATAGGCCAGGAAGGCTGTGCCAATCAGGTCGCGCGGGGTGTTGGCGTTGATCGACAGCCAGTCGCCAAACCCCGGCCAGCCGGGATAATCGGGCGCGCAGCGGATAAAGCCAGGGCTGGCATCCACCACGAAGTCCATGAACTTGCTCATGGTCGCGTAGTGCTTTTCCAGAATGCGCTTGTCGCCATAGGTGAGATAGATCGTCCACGGGCAGATGACCGCGGCATCGGCCCAGGCCGGGCCGCCATCGGTCAGCCCCATCCCGGCCAGGGGAACGACCGCAGGCACGGCCCCGTCCTCCCCCTGCGCGTCGGCCAAATCCTGGAGCCATTTGGTCATAAACCCGGCGATGTTCATGTTAAAGGCTGCGGTGCGCGCAAAGACCTGAATATCGCCGGTCCAGCCCAGCCGCTCGTCGCGCTGCGGGCAGTCGGTGGGCACATCCACGAAGTTGCCCTTTTGCCCCCAGAGGATGTTCTGCTGCAACTGGTTGACGAGCGGGTCTGAGCACTCGAACGCACCGGTAGTCTCTATGTCGGAGTACAGCACCACGCCAGTGACCAGATCGGGCGTAGCGTCACCGGGGTAGCCGCTGACCTCGACATAGCGGAAGCCGTGGAAGGTGAAGCGGGGTTCCCAGGTCTCTACCCCCTCGCCCTTGAAGGTGTAGTAGTCGGTGACGCGCGCCGTCCGCAGGTTTTCGGTATAGATCGATCCATCGGGGTTGAGCACCTCGGCAAAGCGCAGCGTGACCGTTGTCCCTGCCGGGGCCTGGCCGGAAAAGCGCACGCGGCCCACCATGTTTTGCCCCAGGTCGAAGGTATAGCGGCTGTTGGTGAACTGGCGTTCGACCTTGGGGGGAGCGATGGGGTGCAGTTCACCCATACGGCGCACGGTCGGCCCGTTGGTCGCGGCCAGAGCGGCGTTGGTCCCGGCCAGCACCTTGACACGACGCCACTGCCGGTCGTCAAAACCGGGCGCGTCCCAGCCGGGCATTTCGCGGCGGGCGTCATAGGCTTCGCCCATGAGCAGGTCGTTTTCCAGGATCGGCCCAAAGGCATATCGCCAACTGCGGTCGCTGCTGACGGTGATGCGCTGCCCGTCTTCCAGCGTGACTTCGAGTTGGGCCAGCAGCTGGGGCCGATCGGCATAGAGTTGGCGGTGATGCCAGCTGATATGGCCCACGGCCCAGCCGTCGCCCAGGATCGCGCCCAGCACGTTTTCGCCCGGCTGCAGCAGGCCGGTCACGTCGTAAACTTTATACTGCACACGCTGGTGGTAGTCGGTCCAGCCGGGGGTAAAGACGTCATCGCCGATGCGCTGCCCGTTGAGCGAACACTCATACAGGCCCAGGGCCGTCACATAGAGGCGCGCCGAGGCAATGCTGCCCTCCAGGTGGAAGGGCTTGCGAAGAAATGGCGCGGGGGCAGGTGTGCGCGGCCCACCCATCAACTCTGCGCCGATCCATCGGGCCTTCCAATCGCTGCGGCGCAGCAGGCCCATCTCGAACCAGGCCGGTTCGCTTTCGATCATCGCGCCGGTTTCATCCCACACCAGCACGCGCCAATAGATGCGGCGGCGCGATTCCAGACGCCGCCCTGCATAGGTGACATGTACGGATTGGTCCGATTCGATTTTGCCGCTGTCCCACAGTTCCGCCTGGCCTGGCTGTAGGCGATTCGGGGTGCGCGCTGCCAAAATACGATAGGCCGTCTGGCGTGCACCAGGGCGGTCAGCCTGTAACTGCCAGCCAAGACGGGGGGCTGTAACGTCAATGCCTAGCGGGTTTGAACGGTACTCACAGATGAGATGTGTAATGTCGGTCATAGAGCCTCCCAAACCTGACGCGGTAAAGTAGATAGGCGGATCATCGATAGGGTTTATATGGAGAGGCTATACAGAGAGTCTGTACAGCGGGCTTGAATGGCGTTCTCTTGTATTGTAGCAGCACCAAAATGGCTCTGTGTTCTCAGTTAGTCATGGCGCACTTCCCGCTGACGCCACTGGGGAAGCTTCCACGCTGAAAGTAGAGGAACCTATGCAACTCGACGGGCTACATCACGTGACCGCAGTTTCAGGGCAGATCGGGCGTAATGTCGATTTCTATACGCGCGTGCTAGGGCTGCGGCTGGTCAAGAAGTCGGTCAATCAAGACGATGTATCGGCCTATCACCTCTTTTATGCCGATAAGGTCGGCACGCCGGGGACCGATATCACGTTTTTTGATTGGCCGCGGATCGGGCGCGAACAGCGCGGCACCGACAGCATTGTGGCGACGGTCTTTCGGGTCAACGGCCAGGCCGCGCTCGATTACTGGCAGGCGCGGCTGGATGATCAACAGGTGGTCCATCATGGGCCGGAGCAGTTTGCCGGGCGCGGAATGCTGCGCTTTGAAGACCCCGAAGGGCAGCGCTTGATCCTCCTGGACGACGGCGGCGCAGCCTATGAAGGGGAACTCTGGGACGGCAGCGAAGTCCCGGTCGAGATGGCGCTGCGCGGGTTCTATGCGGCGCTGCTCTCCGTCCCGCGCCTGGACCATATCGCGCCGATCTTGACCCGTCTGCTCAACTATCGTGAGGTCGATCGCCAACCCCTCCCTGCCGCGGGCGGCGCGATGGCCGTCATCTACGAAACGGCTGGAGGCGGGCCAGGCCGCCAACTGTGGGTCATCGAAGAACCCCAGATCCAGGCGGCACGCCTGGGCGCGGGCGGCGTGCATCACCTGGCCTTGCGTGTGCCTGACCAAGAAGAACAGCGCGCCTGGCTGGATCGCATCCGCGGGGTGGGCCTGCCTGCGTCCGACCTGATCGACCGCTATTACTTTCAGTCGATCTATTTTCGTATTTCCAATGGCATCCTCTTTGAGATCGCCACCGATGGCCCTGGCTTTGCCACCGACGAAGACCTGGACAGCCTGGGGCAGAAACTCGCCCTGCCGCCTTTCCTGGAGCCACGTCGCGCCCAGATCGAGGCCGGTCTGATGCCGATTGAGGTTCCCACCCAGGTGGAAAAATGACATAAAAAAGTGTTACAATAGATCATACCCCCTAACGGACGCTTCTCGCAACCATCGCCGAATCGCCATCTTTTTGTCCAGTCTCGCCTTGTCTCTGGTTCTGAAAGGATGTGACTCTGAAAGAATGGAGGATTCAAGCACTGGAGTGGATGTTGGCAGCGGTCGGGGCTGCAGTTTGCTTAGTGGGCGCTTATCTGGTCGCTGCTGAACAGTCATACACGGCCATACCGGGTGAATCCATGTGGGTTTCGCTATGGCCCCTCCCTGGGCTTGTGCTGGCGGAGTGGGGGCTGCTGGGCATTCTCGGTTTTGTGGGGATACTGCTGGGCAGGCCATCCACCGTGACATTCGCCTGGGGAGTGTGCGGCGCGCTGGTGGCGTTGGTGGTGCTGGGCGCGTTTTCCATCGGCCCCTCGGCCCTGATTGCGCTGGTGTTTCTCACCGCATCCGCCCTGGTTGCCAGCCTGCGCCGGACGCGTAACCTGTTGGGCGATGCCGGTATCTTGATGTTGGGCGTGTTGTTCAACTTCTCGCTTTTTGTCATTCTCATCCTGGTGCAAAAGCTTTCGTAATGGCCCGCGCTATCCCCAAGCGGCGGGTCCCCTTCCGGCATCGCGCCATCAGCCTGAACACCCTACAGGCAGGCATGATCCGGGTGACTATGGCTTTGTTGTGTGCACGTCGTTGGAGAATTCCAGCGGCGAACCCCGTTTAATCAATTCACCTCAACAACCCCAAGAGACTTCAGGAGGCAAGGGAGTGTAATGTACCGGACCGATATGTATGAAGGGATGATCGCCGAGACGGTGATGATCCAGGGCGCGGGCGGCGATACCATCAACGCCTATTATGCTCGGCCCCTCGGCCCTGGCCCGTTTCCCGGCATGGTGGTGATCCACCATATGCCCGGATGGGACGAGTGGTATCGGGAGGCGACGCGCAAATTCGCCCATCACGGCTATGCTGCGCTTTCACCCAATCTCTATTACCGCGCCGGGCATGGCGCGCCCGACGATGTGGCGGCCAAGGTGCGCGCCGAACAAGGTGTGCCGGATGACCAGGTCATCGGTGATGTGGCTGGTTCGCTCCACTTTCTGCGCGCCCAGCCCTATAGCAACGGCAAGGTGGGCGTCTTTGGGACGTGCTCTGGGGGCCGCCATGCCTATCTTGCGGCCTGTCGTATGCCGGGCTTTGATGCGGTGATCGATTGCTGGGGGGGAGGCGTGGTGATGTCGCCTGAGGATTTGTCACCCAAGCGGCCTGTCGCACCGCTCGACTATACCGCCGACCTGTCCTGTCCCCTTCTGGGGTTGTTTGGCGAGGACGACCGTCACCCCTCGCCTGACCAGGTGGCGCAGCATGAGGCGGAACTCAAGCGGCACGGCAAGCAGTACGAATTTCATATGTACCCCAACGCCGGTCACGGCTTCTTCTACTATGACCGGCCCGCCTACCGGCAGGAGCAGGCTGTAGACGGCTGGCGAAAGATCTTTGCCTTTTTAGAACAACATCTACAGTAGCGAGTAGTCAGTTGTCAGAGTAGAGCCGAAGGCAGTAGACAGGCTGGCAGCTGGCGGGCGCTGTTGGGGCTGCAACCCGGCCTGCGATGTGGCCGCTTCCTGCCTCTGACTACTGGCTACTCCCCACCACGAAGGAGAGACACACATGTGTACGAATATCGTCCAACAAATAGCGATGGATGGCTGCGGCAAAGGGGCGTCAGGTTGGTTTACGGTGCGCCAGGCCAATGTCTCCTATGATCACCCGTTCCACGCGCGCGATGAACACACGCTGAACATCGACTTTGTGGATGAGTCCCAAGGGCCAGGTGCGCGCGTGGCGGTCGAATTGAGTGTTGCCTCGGCACAGGCGTTGATGGAGACGATCCGCGCGGTGCTGGCCCAGGCCGAGGCGGGCGGCTATCTTGACGAGCAGATGGAGCGCAGCGTCTAGCCGCCGAGTTCGGCTTCCAACACAGCCGCCAACTGCTCCAGTGGATAGGGTTTTTGAATCCAGCCGCTGATGTTGGCCTCCTGGAACGATGTTCGCTGCTCTTGTGAAGCGTACCCGGTCGCCAGTACGACTTTGACCTGCGGGTTGATTGCGGTCAAGCGACGGGCCAACTCAATGCCATCCATCTTGGGCATCCGCAGGTCGCTCAACACCAGCCCGATCTTGTGGGCATGTTGCTCATACAGGTCCAAAGCCTCCCGCCCATCCGCCGCGATGAGGCAGGGATAGCCGAGCAGGTCAAAGATATCTTCCAGGGCCGAGCGTGCGATAGCGTCATCCTCCACCACCAAGACGGTTTTGGCGGCTGTCTCCCGGCCTTGTTGATCACTCATCCTACGTCCTCTCTCTACACAACCGCATCGCCGTCTAGACGGCGATGCGGTGTCTATCCTACTCGAAACCGTATTCTACTGGTGCAGCCGTCCAGCCGATCATCCGCTTAGCGGAGGATCGGCATGTAAACCGGCTGGCCCGCAGCGGGTGGTTCTGTTGGTTTCTCCGGTTCTTCCGGAACCTCCGGCGTTTCGGGAATGGTAGGCAAGTTTTCCGTTGGCAGCTCATCCACTTCCAGCGATAGCGGCGGGCGCAAGGTGCTGCCGCGACCGGTGGGGACATTGACGGATGCGGGATTGTCGTCCACTGCCGCCGCATTGGGGTCTGTGCTGTTCCAGTTGACGCTGTTCCAGTTGACACTATTCCAATTGACGCTATTCCAGTTGACCGAGTTCCAGTTGACGCTGTTCCACTGGATCGGCTCGCTGCCGGTGCTCAGCAATTGGCTGGCCGGTTTGCCGGTATTCGCCATCGGGACGGGCTCGTCGTCGTAGCTAAACGCCATCTCAATGGCCTGGGCGATGTTCAAACTGCCCGTGCCTACGCCCGGCTCGCCTTCCAGCGGCGTGGCCGACGCCTTCAGCAGATATTTGACCTGGTCGGGGTTGAGATCGGGCCGCGCTTGCAAGAGCAGCGCCACTGCGCCTGATACCATCCCGCTGGAAATGGATGTGCCCGATGCCTGGAAGTTGAGCTTGACCAGGTTCCCGCTTGGGTCGATCACACCGCGGTGATAGTAGGGGAACTCCGTCTTGAAATTGGATGCATCCGCCAACGCCGAGATGATGTAGGAGCCGGGCGCTGCAAGGTCTGGGCGAGGGAACTCTTCCGGCGTCACGCCGTATACCGAGAAATCGGCGGCCAGTACATCATCTGCTGGGGTCGCTGTTTCCATGTCGTCGGTGGAGCCGACGGCGATCACAAACGGGTCATTGGCGGGTGGATAGATCACCCCTGGCTCGCTCGTCCCGTTGTTGCCCACTGAAACCACGACGACCAGCCCATTAAACCACAAAACCTCCACAGCCGCATCTAGTGGGCTTTGGTGATAGGGCTGAAGGGTGCTGCTGTTGAGCGAGAGGTTGACCACGCGGATGTTGTATTCATCTTTGTGTTCCAACACCCACTGGGCGGCAGCCACCACCGTGGACTCGTATGCGCCGCCCCATTCATCGCTGACGCGCACGTTGATCAAGTCGACTTCGGGCGCAACGCCTTTATAGTAACCGCCGCTCGACGTGCCGTTGCTGCCAATGACCCCGGCGACGAAGGTTCCGTGCCCGAATTCATCCACCGGGCTGCTGCCGATGCCGACGCTCTCGATGATGCGCGACCGCGGCTCTGTCCCGGTTTGGCTCATAAAGTCCGGCATATCGGCCTGGATGCCGCTGTCGATCACAGCCACACGCACGCCACGCCCATCATACCCCTGCGCCCAAGCCGTCCGCGCGCCAATCGTGTCGAGATAGACCTGGGGCAGCAGCGGCCAGAATTCCCCCTTCAACTGGGCCGGGTAGTCTTCGGATCCAAAGGCGACCATCATCGCCTGATTGGAGAGGGCATCCACCGTCAACGCGATTTCCAGTTGATGGCCCGCCGGGAATGCATAGGTGGAGTTGTTGAAGGAGATGGTCTGGAATTGCCAGGTGTCGCCCCAGTCCTGCGCCTCAATCGACCCGCTGCCCAGCACATGAACGAGGTTGCCCTGGGCATCCAGGTGAAGCAGGTAGGCCCACATCTTGCCGTATTTATACCGGTTGAAATTCTTGCTGGCGACGTACAGCTCGAATTCGACATTGGGGCCGAGTTGGGTATCAGTCTTGAAGGGTGTAAAACGCCAGCGTTGGACGCGCCCGGTGCTGGCCAAACTGGTCACCGTGCCGCCTTGTTTGATCAGGATGCCGGGGGCGCTGTCACGATCGGTGTCATAGTTGGGCAGCTTTTTGGTCTTGGGTTTGCGTGCGCTCACCGGCAAGACCGGATGTGAAACCGTGTCTTCCTCAGTGTCCACCAGCGAGTTGACCAGATAGAAGTTAGTGGCGTTGATCAGCGCATCCTGCAAGTTGCCCTTGAACATCGCAGGCTGTAGCCGTGTGCCATACGCCAACCACATGTCGGTCGCCGAATCGCCATTCACGGTCAATGCCAGTTCGAGCGACTGGCCCGCATTCAACACGACGTCTACACTGTTGAACTTGATCTTGGCGGATTGCCACAGACCTGACCAAACCCGGCCAACCGAACCGGAGGCAATGACATTCTTGTTTTGCCCGTCGGCATCGACCTGAATCAGATAGCCGTCAATCTGGGCGATTTTGTTTGATTGAAAGTCTTTGGCAGCCGCATAGATCTGGACGAAGCTGCTGCCGGAGAAGCGCACATCGGTGTTGAAAGGGCCAATCTGCCAGCGTTGAATCTGGCCGCTCTCTGCTGGACTCTCGACCGTGCCGCCGCGCTGGATCAGCAGTCCCGGTGCATTATCCCGGTCGGTATCATAGTTACGTAAAAACAGGATCGGCGGTGCGCTCTGGCTGAGGGGCAGGATGTCCTGCGAAGCGGTATCTTTCCCTGGCTCGCTGTTGTGGAGGAAATAGCGGCTATAGGCCACGGAACTGTGGCTTTCCACCGGCCCGTCCAGGCTGATCCAACGCACGTCCGGGGTGCGCGCCAGTTCGGTGATGGCGCTTGCCGGGAGTTCGGCGGCAATCGCGTTGATGATCTCCAGATTGTGGGTGAGCGTGCCGCCCAAGCGCGCTACCTCTTGCGCGATGTCTGTGTCCGGGCGAGTCATCTGGATGATGACCGGGACAGAGGCGTTGGGGGTCTGGCGGGCTAGCGCCAGCAGTTCAGGGTGGACGGGCAGCGCCGCTGCAGCGGTGGCTGCCGGTGTCCACGGAACTGACAAACTCACCAACAACAATACCAGCAAGCAGGTGTAAATTCGGCGCAAGATGCAGCGCGGGCGTGACAACATAAATAGCTCCTCCATCGAACTTCCCGTATCGATCACCCTGTTTCCGACCCATGATTTCCGCATATGGATTTCTAGTGCTATTTTGAATCTAGATTGCCTATCCGTACAATGTCTTTTTGTCTGCGTCTTCTGCGTCATTTGTCGTAGATCAGTCGCGCCAATTGCCCACTGTACGCCTCATCGTTTGTAGTTATCCTGAAGTACGTATAGCCCCCATGAACGATGCCTTCTGTTGCTTTACCTCCTCATCGCTGTCTACAGGGCACGTTTGTTACGGTGATGTGAAGTAGTTCTGGAAAAGAAATCTGGAGCATGATGCATGGAGTGAATGGCCGGGTACGCCGCGAAACTCCCTGGGCTGACAGTGCTGCCTCCCAAGCGGCGGAACGCAAGAGCCAATACTACTCGCTGTTGTACAAGGAGATTGCCGAGCGCAAACGCGCCGAAGAGAATCTCCGCCAATCGAATGCTTTGCTCATGGCACTGGGCGAGGCGCAACTGCGTTTTGTCTCTGGCGTGGGTTTGGGCACTGTGCTGCATGACCTGCTTGTCTCGCTGCTCGCCATCACCGGGAGCAGCGGCGGCGTAATCGGCGAACAGATTGAGGCCGGTGACCCGCCCGTGACCTGCGAAATTCATGCACTGGTGGGCACGGCCAGCTATGCCGCGACCAATGAACACGTTTGGGCTTCGCTGGTGGATCGGGTGCTGACAACGGGCAAGCCTGCGCGTGAACTCCTCCGGCCCGCGGGGGTGACGGATGCCTCCCCCCGGTTGCTGGGCTTTCCCATCTCCACGGGCGAAACGGTCGTCGGGGTGCTGGCCCTGGCCGACTATGAGGCGCGGTTTACGCTGGACATGGTGGCCTTCCTCAAACCGGCGCTTTCGACCTGTGCCCAGCTGATCCTGGCCCACCGCAATGAACTGCGCCGCCAGGCTGCAGAGCGGGAACTGGCCGAGGAGCGCGCTCTGTTGGCCCAACGTGTGGCAGATCGCACGATGGAACTGCGGATGGCAAACGCCGAACTGACTCACGCTGCCCACGCTAAGGATCAACCACGAACTGCGCACCCCGCTCAATTCAATCCTTTTGTTTGCTGAAATCCTGGGGAAACAACTGCACGGCTCGCTGAACGAACGCCAGGCGCGCGCCGTCAACGGCATCGAAGAGAGCGGCCATCACCTGCTCACGCTGATCAACGACATCCTCGACGTGGCCAAGATGGATGCGGGCAAGCTCACGGTGGAACTGGCCCCGTGTGATGTCGAGACCGTCTGCCAGGCGAGCCTGCGCCTGGTCTCCGCCATGGCGAACAAAAAACAGCTTGAGGTCAATTTGAGCGTTGACCCTGCGGTCGGCACGATCCTGGCCGACGAGCGCCGTCTCAAGCAAATGCTGGTCAACCTGCTCAGCAACGCCGTCAAATTTACGCCTGCGGGCGGTGCAATCGGCTTGGAGATTACGGCCAGCGAAACTGACGACACCGTTTACTGCACTGTCTGGGATACGGGGATCGGCATCGCCCAGGAAGATATGCGCCACCTTTTCCAGCCCTTTGTCCAGTTGGATAGCGGCCACACGCGGCAGTATGGCGGCACAGGGCTGGGCCTGGTCTTGGTGAACCGCATGGCCCAACTGCATGGCGGGACGGTGAAGGTCGAAAGTGAGGTGGGCCAGGGCAGCCGTTTCACGGTGGCGCTACCCTGGCGGCGTCCAGCCGCGGAGGGTGCAGAAACGCAAGAAGCCACCCAGGTCATGTCCGAAGCGCAGCAGGTGGCCCCTCTGCAAACCATCGTATCTGCATGCACAGAGGCGGCCAACGACGCAGCGGATGCGCCCGAACCGGCGGAATGCGGCTGCGGCCCCCTGGTGCTCTTGGCGGAAGACAACGATGCCAACATCGCAGCCCTTACGGACTATCTGGACACGCTGCACTTCCAGCTGGTCATCGCCAAGAACGGCAGGGAAGCCGTCGAACAGGCCAGGGCACATCGCCCGGACCTGATCCTCATGGATGTGCAGATGCCGGAGATGGACGGGCTGGAGGCGACGCGGTGCATTCGGCGCGACCCGGCGTTGGCGCAGATCCCTGTCATCGCCATGACCGCACAAGTCATGCCCGGCGACCGGGAACGATGTTTGGAAGCAGGCGTGAGTGATTTTGTAGGCAAGCCGATTTCGCTTGAACGGCTGGCAGAGGTGCTCGATCTGCGTCTCTCAGCAGGACCAATGTCCACCCAAGGTTAGGGAGGCGATCTGCTTATGAGCATGGTGGGCGGAGGAGGTTTATGAACAGTTTATCAATCCCGGCGCGAGCCTATGTGTGGGCGACGTTGGTGGTGGGCGGGTTGCTGGCCGTCTGGCAGCTCAACCAACTGAACCTAGGGAATCTGCCGTTGCTGGCGGTTCTCTGTGTCCTGGCATCTGCTCTTCAAATTCTCAAAACAGAAGGGGCAACGGCGCGCTCCAGCCACAACTTTGGCTGGGTTGTCTATGCTGCCGCTTTCACCCTGCTCGGCGTACCGGAAGCCTTCGTCACCATTCTTGTGGCCCATCTGGCCGAGTGGCTCTGGCATCGTTACCCCTGGTATATCCAGAGCTTTAACATTGCTTCGTTTGCAATTGCCATCAGCTTGAGCGGATTCAGCGATCGCCTGATTCTGGTCGTTTCGGCCTTTTCATCGCTGGGCGATGTGTTTGGCCTTGTGGTGGCGATGGTGGTTTTCACCCTGGTCAACCATCTGATGGTGGGCTGGGTCATCAAACTGGCGCGTGGTCTCACCCTGGCTGAATCGGGCATCTTTGCCTTTACCTCCTTGATGATCGATTTTGGGCTGCTCTGCCTGGGGGTTAGCGCCGCGCTGCTGGCACGTCTCGATCCCGTCGCTACGGTCTTTGTCCTCGTTGTAGGTTACCTGTTGTTCTCAGTGCTGCGCGTACCGGCGTTGGAGCGCAGAAGCCAGGAGGACCCCAAGACAGGGCTGTTCAACGACCGCTATTTTGACAAGGCCGTTCGGCAGGAGTTGAAGCGGGCACAGCGCCAAAACCTGCCGCTCTGCGTGGTCATGGCCGATCTCGACCTGTTGCGCGATATCAACAACACCTATGGGCATTTGGCAGGTGATGCCGTACTCAAGAAAGTGGCGCAGATCTTGCAAGCGTCGGCGCGCGAGGGAGATGTGGTGGCGCGCTTTGGCGGAGAGGAATTCGCCATCCTCTTGCCCAACACCACCGCGGTCGAAGCGGTGATCCAGGTGGAGGCCATGCGCAAGGCGATTGAGGCGGCGGAGTTCACCGTTTCCACCAGTGCCACGCCTATCAAGGCGACGATGAGCTTTGGCGTTGCCGAATGGAGCGGGGAAGACCAGACGACGGCAGACGTAATAGGCGATGCCGACCAGGCTGTCTACCAGGCGAAAAATGAGGGGCGCAACCGCACCTGCGTCTACGGCGCGGGCACCTACCTGCCCAAGGCGGCCGAGACCTGGAACCGCGCACCCATCGATGGGGCTGCCGTTCCCAACGTGGCTGGCCCTGCACCCGCCCCTGAACCGGCGGCGCATCATGCCGCCCCAGAAGCCGCCCCCGCGCCAGCTTCAGAGCCGGAAGAGGCCGCCGCGCCCGTCACGCCCGGGCCCTTGAGCCGGTATGTCAACCTCTATGTTGCGGGCGTGGCTTTGATCGCCCTGGGGCTGACAGCCTGGCTGGTGCGCCCTGTGCCCGATCTGGACTGGCATGCCCTGCTGATCTTTGCGCTGCTGGCATTGGGGTTGGAGATGTTCTCCACCACCATCTATGTGCGCGACACTTCGGTCTCCACCTCGGTTGCGCCGTTGCTGGCGGCGACCTTGGCCTTGGGACCGGTTGGCGCACTGGTCGTGGGGGTGACCATCCCGGTGGTGTCGCAGTTGAAGATGGCGAAGCCGCTGAACCGGCTGATCTTCAACGCGGGCAACCATCTGATCGCTGCGCTCTGGTGTGCCGCGCTGATGATGCAGGCGGCTACCCCCTTTGAGCAATGGCCTATCTTGCTGCAAGTGGGCTTTAGCGTGATCGCGGCGCTGCTGATCTACCTGATCACCACTGGGCTGCTGGCTGGCGTGGTCAGCCTCAACACCGGCGAGTCGTTCAAACAGGTATGGACGGAGCGGTTTAGCTGGCTGGGGCTGCACTACGCGGCCTTGGGGCTGATCGCCTGCGCCATGCTCTTGAGCTACCAGTGGGCCGGGTCGGTGGGCGTGCTGCTCTTGCTGACCCCGCTGGCGATGCTGCATATCAGCCAACGCCAGTACATCAACGCCACCAAAAACATGGTGGACCAACTGCGTACGGCCAATGCACTTCTTTTTGGGCAGACCCAGGAGGTAGAGACCCTAAACAAAGAACTGATGCTGGCCCTTGCCAGCACGATTGACCTGCGCGACCCCTTTGTGGTGGAACACTCCCGGCATGTAGCGCGCTATGCCGCGCTGACCGCTGCCGAACTGGGGCTGTCACCCGAACGGGTGGAGTTGGTGCGCCAGGCCGGGCTGATGCACGACATCGGCAAACTGGCCGTCCCGGAAGCGATCCTTTTCAAACCCGACTTCCTCACCCCTGAAGAGTATGAAATTGTCAAGGATCATTCAACGATTGGCGCGGATTTGCTGGCCGACTTCCACACCTTACGCAATGTCTCTACCTTTGTGCGTTATCACCATGAGCGGTTTGACGGCAAAGGCTATCCACATCAATTGATGGGCGAGGAGATCCCGCTAGAGGCGCGTATCCTGGCGCTGGCCGATGCTGTAGAAGCGATGGCCTCGGATCGACCCTACCGGCAAGGGCTGTCGGTGGAGGAGATCCTGGGCGAGATCGCGCGTCACGCCGGAACTCAGTTTGACCCGGCAGTGGTCGACGCCTTCACGCGCGTGGTGCAAAAGCAAGGCTCGCAGACAATTGTCAACTCGGCGCGCGTCCTCCAGCACCACCCACAGGATATGCCGCTGCACACCACCGACGACCTATCGCTGATGGCGGCCTTCGAGTCGCAGAACTACGCCAATGGTCTCGACCAGCACCCGTCTTCGCCCTAGCCCTGGATCGCATACCCCGCAATGTGGTTGGGGATAAAGGGGATCGGCAGGTCGAAGTGTTCCAACTGGATGTGGGCAAAGCCTGCATCCTGGATCGCGTGCCAGGTCTCGCGATTGAGTTGGCATCCATCGCCTACCGTCTGCCACAGCGGGCGCACCAGGTTTTGCACCCGCCGCAGCCTGCTGTCGGGAGGTGCGGCCACATGCTCCAAAAAGACAAAGCGTCCGCCAGGCCGCAGCACGCGCCGCACCTCCGCCAACGCCTGAGCCTGGTCGCGCACTGAACAAAGCACCAGCGTACTTACCACCGCATCCATGCTCTGGTCGTCTATGGGCAACTCTTCGGCGTACCCCTGGCGCAGTTCGACGGGCCTCCCCTGGCGTGCCGCGTTTTGCCGGAGATAGGGGTGCATGTAGGGGTTTGGCTCCACGCCCACCCAGCGTACGGTAGGCGCAAAGTAGACAAGATTCGGCCCTGCGCCCGGCCCGATCTCCAGGACATCGCCATCCAGCCCCTGTAAGAGCGCAGCCTTGTGGCGCGCTATCAGTTGCTCATGGCCGCGCCCGCCGCGCGCCATCGCCGCTGCAAAGATGCGTTGATACCACCCGCCGAGTTTCAATGTCCCTCCTTGTGGACTGCCCGTGTTCGCAAGCCGCTATCATATCACCCGCCGTTGTCGAACTCAATTTCACGGTTTGAGCCGCGCTGCGAAGTCAGCTATGCTAGATGCCAGGAGGGTAAACTCGATGGCGTCCGCACCCGCCCCTGATCTTTCGTCGTTATCCGATGTCTCGGAGACAGCGCTTGTGACCCTCTTTATGCGCGCCATCGAAAGCCGCAGCGTTAACCCGATCATCACCGACCCCGAAGCGGAACGCATCGCCCGCCAACTGACGCCCTTAATCCAGGCGTCGGACAACCCAGTTCACCAGATGATTGCCAAGAGACAGATCCCCCGCGGGGCCATCATCACGACCGTGCAACGGGTGCGGCGCTTTGACCAGTACACGCGCGATTTCCTGCGCCGCCACCCCACCGGCAGCGTCGTCAACCTGGGCTGTGGGCTGGACACGCGTTTTCAGCGGCTAGACGAAGGGCGCTTGCAGATGATTGACCTCGACCTGCCGGAGATGATCGCGTTCAAGCGCCGCCTGATCCAAGAAGGCCCCCGCTACCGCATGATCGCGTCATCGGTGTTGGATTTCGACTGGATGGCGCGGGCCGAACTGCCGCCCGATACGCCCCACCTTTTTCTGGCCGAAGGGCTGTTGATGTACCTGCCGGAGCCGAGCGTGCGTGACCTGGTGCGGGCGCTGCAGGCCAATTTCCCAGGGTCGGAACTGGTGTGCCAGGTCTTTCACTCCTTCTGGGTGACCGGATGGCGCAAGGCATGGGTCAACCGCAAACTGCGGCACAGCTTGGCGTTTGGCGCAGACGCGACCTTTGAATCCGGCCTGGATCACCCGCGCGCCATGGAAGCCTGGAACCCGGGGCTGCGCTTTCTGGACGACTGGTCGTTGTTTGACGACAGGGAACCGAAACTGGGCTGGCTGCGCTGGTTTGGGCTGATCCCTGGCGTGCGGGCCACCACCACTGTGGTGCATTATGCGCTGGACGCGCCCCCAGATACTGTACGCAGAACGGATGTCGGCAATCCCATCTGATAAACACGGAGAAGAGGCAGCACAAATAACGATTGGATTCGATCTTCACTTGTGCTACAATAGCGCTGAAAGCCCACGGCTTTGCGGTTTGTTTGCTCACCCCTTACACCCACATCCATAGGTACTCTTTCATGTCTAGTGGAAGAGCATAGCCGAACGGAGGAAAAATCGAATATGGAAACAGGAACGATACTTGCGCGAAGTAGACGGTCGGTAGTGCTTCTGACGCTGCTGCTGGTCGCCCTCACCGCATTGGCCGGCTGTGGACCACGGGCAACAGGGGGAGAAGTAGCCGCCGCAGCCGATCAGTCTGAGATTGTGGTTGACCTGCCCGCCCTGGTCATCGACGTACAGGCTGATGGCACAACCACCATCGGCGGCCAGCCGGTATCCGAACTGGGCGCAATGATAGGGCAGGATCTATCCACCCTGAATGTGCCTGCAGAGACTGTAGATTTCCTGACCGCAGCGAACATCCAACACATCCAGATCGACAATACCGCTCAAGGCCTCCTGATCCTGGTCAACGGCCAGCCGATGCCTTCGCTCGCCTGGGACGGTGAAAAGCTGGTCGCTACGGGTCAGGTGCTGGAAACCCTGGGCGGCGGGTTGGCGCTGCTGGACAAGTTGCTGCCCATGATCCAGAACCTGGGGATCGGCGTGATCGTGCGCTTCCCGCTGGCCGAGGGTGCGGAATCGCTGCCCTATGTCGCCGTCGATGACGAGATCGCCGCGCGCGCTATGGCTGCCCAGCAAGAATTTCTAGATGTCGTCGGTACGCCGCCCACTTTTGCGGTCACTGTGGCCTATGACGATCAGGGCAACTGGCAGTTGGCCGGGTTGACACAGAGTGAAGTCGCCCAAGTGCTGCCGATGATTCCGGCAGGCGCGCTCAATCTCCAGCCCAACTTGATCCAGGCCGCTTCGAGTGCAGGCATCGACGAAATCACGCTTTCCACCAATGCCGATGGCATCTTTATCTCTGTCAACGGCCAGACGCTGCCTTATATCACCTGGGCCGAAGGCCGGATCAACCACATCCTGACCCTGGTCGAAGAGGCGGGGCTGCTCGGTACTGACCCGAACATGCCGGTGATCATAGATACGGTAGAGGGCCTGCTCCCTGCTGTCCAGGCATCCAACATCGAGTTGACCGTCACCTTCCCGTAAGTTGCAGCCGTGTTCAGAAGCAAACAGGGGCCGGTCATTCCGGCCCCGTTTCTTTTATACAGGTTCGTTAGATGGTTTGTTTGATAAGGCTGCAAATGCGCCTAGAAGATCATCGCCCACAGCTTAGGGCCAAAGATAAAGATCGCCACCCATAGACTGCCCAGGACGGCAAAGATCATGGCCCCGGCAGCGGTATCCTTGGCGGTTTTCGCCAGCGGGTGATACTGCGGGGAGACCAGATCGACCAGCGATTCGATGGCCGTGTTGACTGCTTCCAACGCCAGCACAATGGTCATCGTCAACCCCAGCACAGCCCACTCCACCGGGCGAATCTCGAACCACCACCCTGCCGCCACGACGACGACGAGCGCCGCCACTTCGATCCAGGCGTTTGGCTGTGTGTGGAGCATATACCATGCACCCGTCAGCGCGGCGCGCAGGCTCTGCCAGCGTCCCCCGAGAAAGGAGGGGCCGTTGCGAAAGTTCAACAACACTGGCTCTTCTCTGGACCCGGGTACAGCCGAAATAGACCGCCCGCCGCACGCTTCGCCTCGTTGAATGGCGGCACCCCGGGGTGCTATGCCGCCCGCCATGACAACAACCCCGCGCACCAATATCCGCAACTTCTCCATCGTCGCCCACATCGACCACGGCAAGTCCACCCTTGCCGACCGGCTGATCCAGCTCACGG
>CAZYQJ010000024.1:11928-18325 GCA_964649925.1 uncultured Litorilinea sp. | reverse complement strand
GGAGACCCGTATGCGCCCAACTTTGAAAAGCGCGTGCGGCGCTATGCGGGGCTGTATATGGGCGAAGACCCCGGCGCGCCCAACTATGACCCTGAGCACAAGGTGATCCGCAGCATGATGAACGGCAGCCGTGGACCGCTGCTGCGGAAGGCGACCGCGGTCGACTGGGCGGGCGATCCCTTCGAAGTGGAGAACCGGTTTGTGCTGCTGCACGGCGAGCGCAATTATCAGGAGGTGCTGGACCACTTCAAGGACTATAACGACGTGGCGGGCGATCACCCGCTCAACATGGGCGCGACTAGCCTGGTGCTCAACGCCTATATGCTGACCGGGGAGCAAAAATACCTGGACTGGTTGGTGGATTACACCGAGGCGTGGCTGGCGCGTATGGAGGCCAACGGCGGGATCATCCCCTCGAATATCGGGCTGGACGGGACGATTGGCGGCGAGTGTGACGGCAAGTGGTATGGCGGCGTCTATGGCTGGGGCTTTACGGTGGTCGTCCCGCAGACGGGGGAGTTGGCACACCGCAACCTGAGCCATTGGGGCTACCGGGGGTTTGGTAATGCCATGATCGCCACGGGCAACATGCGTTATGCCGAGGCTTGGGGGACGATGATCGACCTGATTAATGATCAGGCGAAGGAGATTGACGGGCAGCGTATGACCCCGCGCATGTATGGCGATCAGGGGTGGTATGCCTACGCGCCTGAACCCTACGCCCACGGTGCGCTGGACGTCTATTACTGGACGATGGCCGAAGGCGACCGGGCGCGCGTGCAGGATGACCCGTGGGTGCGCTTTCTGCAGGGTGATAACCCTGATTACCCGGAAGAAGCGATGCGCCGCGACTTTGAGACCATCCGCCGCAAGGTGAAGGAAGGCATCCACGACGAGATGTTGACCACGGATACGCGACTGTCGGACAACCCCAACCCGTATAACCCGGCGACCGTAAGCACACTGGTCAAGTTGATGCTGGGCGGGCTGCCGACCGGTAACGCGGGTTTCCCGCTGCAAGCGCGCGTACGCTATTTTGACCCCGTGCTGCGCCGCGCCGGTCTGCCGGAGGACGTGGCCGCGCTGGTGGAGCGCATGAGCGCAGATGAAACCGTCGTGCAACTGGTCAATCTCAACCAGACGGAGGATCGCAGCGTGGTGATCCAAGGGGGCGGGTACGGTGAACACCGGATTGAGCAGGCGACGATTGGGCAAGTATCCCTGCCGGTGAACGGGCCGTGGTGTACGGTGCGGCTGGCTCCCGGCTGCGGTGGCCGCGTGACGCTGCGTATGACACGCTATGCCAATGCCCCTACGATGATATTCCCCTGGGACTAAGAGCCTCACACGAAGGAGTGATGTGACATGTGGGTGGAAGACCTGGATACACCAGTCTTGACGATTGACCTGGACGCGCTGGAAGACAACCTCACGCGCTATCAGCAGTATTATGATAAACATGGGATCGGGCTGCGGCCCCATATCAAGACGCACAAGACGCTTGCGATCGCGCACATGCAGATGGCGAAAGGCGCCATCGGGCTGACGTGCCAGAAGATCGGTGAGGCCGAGGTGATGGTAGCGGGCGGGTTGAATGTTGATATTTTGATCCCGTATAACATCATCGGCAAGACGAAGATAGACCGGTTGGCGCGGTTGACTCGCCAGGCGCGGATCACTGTGGCCGCCGACTCTGAAACGACGGTGCGCGGGCTGTCCGAAGGGGCGCAGGCTGAAGGGGTGACCTTTGGCGTGATCGTGGAGGTGGAGTCGGGCATGAACCGCACGGGCGTGCAGACGCCTGCCGAGGCGGTGAACCTGGCGACGTTGATCGACCGCCTGCCGGGGCTGGAACTGCGCGGCTTTATGGCCTACCCCACGCCACCGTCCAGCCGACCCGTCATCCAGGGGACGGTTGCGTTGTTTGACAAGGCCGGGCTGCCCCACCCAATCGTCAGCGGCGGCGGGACGCGCTGGGGCATGGAGGCGCACGAGATCCCGGAACTGACCGAGTACCGTGTGGGTGAATATCCCACAGGCGGGGAAGGGCATTTGCGCGCTGGGCGGCATACCGTGGAACAGTGTGCGCTGCGCGTCTGGGCGACGGTTATTAGCGCGCCGACGCCGGATCGGGTGATCCTCGACGCAGGCAGCAAGACGATGAGCGCATCGACGCTGGAGACGCCCGAAGGGATCAGCATGGGTTACATCGTCGAATACCCCGAGGCGCGCTTCTACGGCTCATCTGAGGAACACGGCCATGTGGATGTGTCGGCCTGTGCGGTCAAGCCGCAGATCGGCGAACGGGTGCAGGTGCTGCCTGTACATCCATGCCCGTGCGTCAACGAGCATGATGAACTGGTGGCGGTGCGCCAGGGGCGCGTGGAGGCGTTTTGGCCGATCCTGGCGCGCGGCAAGGTGCGTTGAGTCTGCGCCATGATCGTTGATACGCACGTCCATGTGTGGGAGATTGACCCGCCGCGCTACCCGGTTGGCCCGACCGCGCCCAACTGGACGGCCCTCCCCGACGAGCCGGGCACCGCAGACGAGTTGATCGCGGATATGGACGCCAACGGCGTGCGATGGGCCGTGCTGGTTCAGACCAGTTGGTCTACCTGGGATAACGGCTATATCGCAGACTCGGTAGGGCGCTTTCCCAACCGCTTTGTGGGGCATGGCCTGATCGACCCGCTGGCCGCGGACAACGCCGAGCAGGTACGTTACTGGATGCAGGCGCGCGGGCTGGCGGGCTTCCGTTTTCACCCGATGTACTACCCCGATCAGGCTGTGCTGTTGCGGCCAGAGAACCGGGCGTTATGGGAAACGCTGGATGCGTTAGGGGCTATTGTGCAAGTGCATATGCGCCCGAATGATGCCTACCAGGTGGCGGAGATCGCGGCGCGCCACCCCACGCTGCGCCTGATCGTGGATCACATGGGGTATCCCGACGTGGAGAAAGGGGCTGCCGCATTTCAGCCGGTGGTTGACCTGGCGGCATCCCCTAACGTCTTCCTCAAATTATCGGATGTGGCCGGGCGTTCGCGCCAGGGCTTTCCGTATGCTGATGTTCACCCCTATATCCGCAGTTTGCTGAACGCGTTTGGCGCAGAGCGCATGGTGTGGGGGACCGGTTATCCCGGACACCATCGAGCCAAGCATGGATGGCCGAGCCTGGCGGACGAACTCCGGTTGATCCGGGAAGGGCTGCCGTTTCTCAGCGCACGGGAGCAAGACCGGATCCTCGGCGGGACCGCGGCGGCGTTGTGGGGACTGCGAGAATAATGATGCCAGACGGCTCGTCTTGATATTTAGTCTAGCGGTTGAGGTGCGTGTGGACGTTTCACACGATTGAAGTAGCTTACACACATTCGGGACACGATACTCGGGTTAGAACTGGGAGGTGCCTAATGCCGGTCGAATCGGTCCGCTTTCGTCAACGCCGTCATGCGCTGCTGCTCTCCCTGGTTGATACGCTGCCGCGCCCGCTTACCATACTCGATGTAGGCGGTACAGTCCACTATTGGCGGCACTATGGAGTTCCTCGCGATGTGCATATAACCTTGCTCAACCGTGGGCCTGCGCCGGCTGATTTGCCGCCCAACTTCTATTATGTGCAGGGCGATGCCTGCGCTATGCAGTTTGCTGATAATGAGTTTGACGTGGTGTTTTCAAACAGTGTCATTGAGCATGTGGGCGAATGGGCACGACAGCAGGCTATGGCGCACGAGGTACAGCGCGTGGGACATTCCATCTGGGTGCAGACGCCTTCTCGCTGGTTCCCCTGGGAGCCGCACTATGATCTGCCCTTCTTCCAGTTCTGGCCGTTGGGCCTGCGTCTTGCGGTGGCGCGCTGGAAGTATCGACGACGGAATCGATCTGGGAGTGTGGAGTACGCAGAGGCGGAGTGTCGCAATACGCGCTTGCTTAGCGCAAACGAAATGCACCGCCTCTTTCCAGCGGCGCAACTCTATCGTGAGCGCATCGGCCCACTGGTCAAGTCTTATGTGGCGTATAGCTTCGAGAACGGTGGCTAATCCTGTCAGAAACGGATCCGCACGATCCAGCCGGAGGTGGCGTCACAGTAGAGCAGGTTGTCTCCGTCCGCCGAAAGGCAGTGCGGTTCGGGATATTCTTTGGGCACGGTGATGCGGTCTAGCTCTGAGCCGTCCTGGACGTCGAGTTTGACGACGACGCGATCGGCGGTGTGGACGACCCAGACACCGTCGGCCACGCGCACGACGCCGTGAGCGCGGCCATAGGGCAGCGGCAGCACTTGTTGAACTGACCAGTCGCTGATGCGAACTTTGCTCAAGGTCTGCTGCTTAAGCGTCGTCAGCCAAAGCGTGTCCGGCTCGAACGGGTCATATTCGATGCCGTGCGTGCCGCCGCCGCCCGGTAGTGGCCACCGCTGCAAGGTGCGGCCGCTGGATGGGTCTACCTTGAGGATTTCCCCGGATGCGGCATCGGTGGGGCGCGCTGCGCGCCAGAGCGTACCCGGCCCGTTGGCTGCCAGCCAGAGCGCGCCGCCGTCAAAGGCCAGCCCGCTGGTATTCGAGGATTCGCTGGGGATCTCGCGGATCAGCTTGGTGACGCCATAGTCATTGGGCGCGCCCATCTCGACCAAGGCGACGCGGTCGCTGATCTGGTCTGCCACCCATAGGCCATCCGGTGTGAGTTGGAGACCATTGGGCAGCGAGTACGGCGCGCGGAAAAGCGGCTCAAAGCGGGCTGGCATGGGCGGCTTCCTTTCGGTTGGCCTACAGGCTTGGCACGGCAACGCCGAGGGATTGGGCCGTTGTGATGAGTTGTTCCCAGGTGGCATCTTCAATGGGGATGCCCTCCTGGCTGCGACGCTGTTGGGTCTCTGCTTCGATCTCGCCTGGCACGTAGATCTGGCGATGACCAGGCATGGTGGGGGAGGATTTGACCCAATCCACCAGGGCGCGCACTTCGCGTTTGAAGTCGGCGGGATCGATAAAGCTCTCAATCTTGATGGCCAGGGCGAAGTAGCCGCTGCCGCCGCGCGTCGGCTGGTCGCAGCTACAACCGGCCCAGGAGAGTCCACCGGCAATGGCGTCGATCATCATCGCCAGCCCATAGCCTTTGTAGCCAACCGGGCCGCCGAAGGGCAGCATAGCGACCTCGCCGCTGCGGAAGCGGGCCGGGTCGGTGACAGGGTTGCCTTGTGCGTCGACCAGCCAGCCTTCAGGGAGCGGAAGCCCACGTGCTAACTGCACGTCGACCTTGCCCCCGGCTGCGACGCTGGTAGTGATGTCGAGCATCAGCGGCGGCCCGTCCTCCACCGGTACGCTGAAGGCAATGGGGTTGGGCGGCAGACGGCGGGCGACACCCCCATAGGGGGCTGTAAAGCGTGCGCCGCCGTTGAGCATGATCACGCCGATACAGTCTTGATCAGCGGCGAGCGGAGGGAATGCGCCGAGCCGCCCAATATGGCCGGAATGGTGAACGGCAACGCCGCCAAAGGTGTGCTGCTGGGCGCGTTCCACGGCCATGCGCATGGCCTCGTAGGCCAGGACGATGCCGAAACACTTGTTGGCGTCGATGACCAGTGACGCCGGGGTTTCGCGCACGATGCGGTGGTTGCCCACGGGCAGCAGGTCATGGGCCTGGAGGCTGCGCGCGTAGCCTGGGATGCGTATCACGCCGTGCGAGTCATGACCCATGAGGTTGGATTCGACGAGGTGACCGGCAGCGGTTTCGGCTTGGTCGTCCGGCAGGCCAGCGGCGTGGAGAATGCCGTGGCTCAGGTTCAAAAGGGTAGTATGTGAAATGGCGGGCACAAGATCTCTCCTGCTGGTGTTGAGAGGCTGAGGGTTCTGCGCCGTCATTGTAGCATAGGTTCAACCGGCTCAAAACCAGGGCCGTTCAATGGGTTTCGCAAGCGAAGAGGATGGATGCGATGAATGAAAAAGATGAAGGTGTGGAATCAGCGGCAGCCCGTTCAGGCAATCGGGTGTCCCGGCTCGAGTGGTTTCGCGACCAGGCGTTGGGGATGTTTATCCACTGGAGCGTGGATTCGCAGCTTGGCAGCGTGATCAGCCATTCGCTGGTCGGGGCATCGCGCGATTACCGCACGCGCTATTTTCGAGATCTGCCCAAGACCTTTTTGCCTACCCGATTTGACCCCGACGAGTGGGCGCGGCTGGCGAAGGTGGCCGGGATGCGCTATGTGGTCTTTACCACCAAGCATCACAACGGCTTCTGCATGTTTGAGACGGAGACAACGGACTTCTCGATCATGCACACGCCTTACGGCCGCGACATCACACGGCAGGTGGTGGATGCCTTCCGCCGCTGGGGGATCGCCATCGGCTTTTACTTTTCGCCGGACGATTTTTGGGTGATGGAGCAGCAGGGGCATGAGATCAGCCGCAAC
>CAZYQJ010000024.1:7251-11918 GCA_964649925.1 uncultured Litorilinea sp. | reverse complement strand
TGAGGGCGCCGCCGCGGTCGAGAGATCAGCCGCAACGGCGCGGCGGCTGACCCGCGCCAGAATGAGCGCTTGATGCAGCACAACCTGGCCCAGGTGCGCGAACTGCTGACCCACTACGGCCCGATTGACGTGATCTTTTTCGATGGGGTGGCCGATGGGTTGAAGGAATTGGCGTGGGAACTTCAGCCAGAGATCGTTGTCACGCGCGGCGACCTGGCGACGCCGGAGCAGTACATCCCTGATCAGGGGGACGACCGGCCCTGGGAGGCGTGCTTTACGTTGGGCACACAGTGGGCATACAAGCCCACCAATGAGGTCTATAAATCGGGCAACGAACTGATCCGGATGCTGGTAGAGACGCGCGCCAAGGGCGGCAATCTGCTGCTGAACGTCGGCCCGAAGCCCAACGGCGAGATCCCAGTGGAGCAGGAAGCGCGCATCCAGGAGATGGCGTTGTGGATCTTCACCAACCAGGAAGCGGTCTATGAGGTGCGCCCGTGGTCTGTGCTGCGCGAACGGCTGACGCTGGCGCATGAGGCGTGGTATCTCCAGAGCAAGGGTGGGGATGCGGTCTATGCGGTCATCACGGGCGATGCGTGGCCGAAGGGGGAGCGTAAAGTGCTGCGGCTGGAGCAGGTGGCCGCGACCGAACGGAGCGCGGTAGAGATCTTGGGCCAGTCGGGCCAGGTGTTGGAGTATCGCCCGGAGGTGGATGCGAAGGCTACATGGTCGCAGGATGAGCACGCGCTTTTGATCTAGGCGATGCACGCCCAGCGGCTGTACAACAACAATCAGTGGCCGAATCCAATTGTGGTCAAGATCAGTCACCCGGCGCAGCCGGGAGGTTGAGGGTGAAGCGTGCGGCTTTCCAACCGCACCTATAATCAGTCCACAATTATCAGGTGACCGGCATTTGTGAAGCGCCGGTCACCTCTTTACTGCCGCCGATGTTGGGTTGTAAACCCGACCTACGAAGGATGACCCACGTGTGAGGATATGGGCTACTGCTCGCGGGCCGTGAACTCGACGCGAATCCCCATCTCATTTTGGACGGTGAGGGTATTGAGGAAATCGGGCGGCTCGATGCCGAAATCGGTGAGCAAGATGGTCGTTTCGGCCACGCCGGTCACCGTGTCACCGTTGAGGGAAGCTGTGACATCGAAGGTAGTGGGTTGGGTGACGTCGTGGACGGTCAACTGCCCGACCATCTGGAAGGTCACTTCTTCGCCTTCGGTGTAGCTGGTGGGGGCGTTCTCCAGCCGTTCGGCCACAAAGATGGCGTCTGGATAGGTGGCGAACTCAGGGCCGTTATCGCGCAGCCATTCATCGCGCAGCCGCTGGTCGCTGGTGAGCGTGCTGAGGTCTACCCTGAACTCGTTTTCACCCAAGGGGGAGGAGAGGTCATCCCAGTTGAGCGTGAATTGACCCTCGATGGCCTGGGTGCTGCCGACTGTGTCCTGTGTGCCGATGGGAATGCCATATTTGGGCAGGGCATCGCCAAAGAACTCTTCGTCAGCGATATAGGACGCGGTGGATTCCTCCGGCACGATGACAAAGACGCGCGTGCCGGAAGGGGCTTCTGCAGGATCGTCCGCCGCGTCGTCTGGCTCCTCGGCAGGCGGTTCCGTGGCTTCTGCCTCAGGCTGGGGTTCCTCAGCAGGGGCGGATGCCGTGTCGTCTGCGGCTTCCTGGGCGGCGGCTGGGGGTGGGTCTGATGCGACGGGGGCTGCACCAGGGGCACAGGCAGTTAGCAGCAGCGCGACGAGGATGGCAGCAACAAATCGCCATCGAGTTGGATCGGTCATGGTGGTTTCTCCTGAACTGTAGCGACGTGATCCGATGCGTGCTGGCTATTCACCCGATTCGGCTGCAATCCATTCGGGGGGAATCACCCCTTCGGGCAGGTAGGTGGGCAGCCGTGCGGGGATCTTGCCATAGGTCTGCACAAGCGTGCGGACCAGGAGGGAATAGAGTCCCTCATGGCGCAGGGCTGCGGTTTCGTCTTCGATCATCAGGTCGCGCACCAGGCCGTATGGCTCCAGGTTGGCAATAAACCTGGCGTCACGGCTGATGATGTGGATCGGCGTGTCGTAGGTGTCGGCGCGCCGAGAGACGCGCGGCGGCTGGTGGTCTCCGACCAAGATAAAGATCGCGTCTTCGTCGGCGTGTTGTTGGATGAAATTGGTCAGCATGTGCAGTTCGTACTCGATGGCGGTCAGGTAGTTCAGACGCCGCACCTGATGATCCGTCACTTCCGCCGCGATGGGGTCGCCTTCTTCCGATGGCTGGTTCAGTTCTGACCAGCTATCTGCCATCTGGGGGAGTGGAACCCAGGGATAGTGGGAGTTCTGGGTCAGATAGACGAGAAAGAGCGGCTGGTCGATCTCACTTGCAAGAACATCGTGCGTATAGCCAAGCACATATTGATCGGGGGGAGCCGGTCCCCAGCCGTAGTGTAGCCCGTTGTATTCGAGGTCTCTGTATCGAAGCCACCGATCTACGCCGTAAAATGTCTTATACTGCTCCCATTGTGAGTCGCGCAGTTCGGTCGCAAGCGATGTTACCCAGAGATAGTAGTAGCCCTGGCTGCGCAGGTAGGTGCCGAGTTCAGGATAGCGTGGGGCTTCTGCCTGATAGCGTTCGAGAAAAGAGAGGTACTGCGGGTGGGTGTCGATGCGCAGCCCAAAGAGCGCGCTGGTATAGGCAAGCCAGGAACCACCTCCCCAAGTGGGTGAGGTGCTGAGGGCGGAGGCATAGTGAAAGCCGTCGTCGCGGAGTGCGGCGGCCATGTCGTCCAGCATAGCGATGTAGGCTTCGCGCCAGTCGGGCCGCTTGTAGAGGACGCTGCCATAGGACTCGATAAAGATCAGGTAGATATTGGGCGTGTGCGCCAGGTCAAAGCCGCGATAGTCATAGGCTTCGCGCATTTCGGCATCGTCGAAGTTGGTGATGTCTTGATAGAGCATGACCGAGGCGGAGATGTTTCTCTCTAGCTTAAAGGCCAGGCTGCTGATGACCATGCGCGGGTCGGCCAGAACGGTGCGGTAGGTGATGGCTGTGAGGCAGACAGCGATGGCAAGCGCGCTGAGTGAAACGCGCGAGGCGCGGCTCAACTGGTTGGGGATCTGCCAATCGACCAAGACGCACATGGCCCATATGACGATGGCAACTACCGCGGCAAGGCCAGCGGCGGCCAGGAGGTAGATGGTGACGGGGAGGTTGAGGTTGTCCAGCAAGAAGCCCAAGCCGTCTTTGATCAGGAAGTAATGGTTGTAGAAGACAGGGTCGACTCGATAGATAGCGAGCATGATGCTCTCATACAAGTAGTAGGCGAGCATGACGAAGTAGAGGCCCATGACCAGCACGCGATAGAGCCTGCGCCGTATCCACGCCACGTTGACCCAGAGGGCGAGCAGAATGGGCAGTTCCAGGTTGACGCGGAACGGGTCGGGATAGTCTCGCCAGAGAAAGATCTGGAACAGTGTATGCAGGGGGTCACGCAGCATGGCCCAGGAGAAGGCGATGCGTTCCGTCTCGGCCAGGTTGAGCAGGTAGGACGGCAGGAAGAGGATGGCGTTGAGGCCAATGAAGCAGAGCCAAAAGAGCAGATCGGGGTTGCGCCAGGAGCGGCGCAGGGGTGACGCGTGATTCATAGGGCAGCGAACCTGTCAGTAAATTTCCGTTACGGGAGTACACGGCTGCAGGAGCATGCAGCCAGCGTGCAGGTTTCAGAATCATAGATCAAGAGCCGATGGATGGCAAGCCCCTGCCGAATACCCAGGTGCGTGGGGGAGTGGCTCCGGGATGTAGGTTTGGTGATCGTGGACTTTGGCCGAAGCGCTGGGCGGCGACTACAATAGAGCGAACTTATTCTTGGGCAGATAGGGGAACGTAATGAAACCGTTGGGCTTTCTTTTTGGTTTTGCGCGGCGCTATACGGGTGTTTTGGCAGTCACTGTCGCCAGTATGCTGCTGCTGGTGGGCGCGCAGTTGCTGATCCCGTGGATCATCAAGACGATGGTGGCAGAGGTGACTGCGCCCGAAGGGAACCAGATGTCGCTGGAAACGGTGACGCGGCTGGCGTTGCTGGCGTTGGGCGTCTATGTCGCCCGTGCCTTGCTACAGTTTTTGCGCAGCTATATGGCGCACGTCGCCGGGTGGGGCGTGGTGGCGGAAGCGCGCAAGATGATCTATGAGCACTTACAGCGGCTGTCATTACGTTTTTATGCGGACAAGCAGACTGGCCAGTTGATGTCGCGCGTGGTCAACGACTCGGACAAGTTTGAGTTGCTGATCGCCCATGCGGTACCGGACATCATCGTTAACGCGCTGACGCTGATCGGCGTGACCGCGGTGTTGATGGCGATCAACTGGAAACTGGCGTTGTTGAGTATGGTGCCGATCCCGCTGATCCTGTTCTCGCTGCGCTCCTTTGCGCGCTATGTGCGTCCGGCCTTTCGCCATCGACAGGAAGAGCTAGGCGAACTCAACGCCATCCTCAACGACAACCTGGCCGGGATGCGGGAGATCAAGGCGTTTACGCGTGAGCAGGTTGAGTCGAACCGGATTCGCTCGCGCATTGACCGCTATAGAGATTCGCTGCTCTATGCGCTCAAGATGATGGCGATCTTCCAGCCGTTTATCCAATTCTCGTCTGCTCTGGGGAC
>CAZYQJ010000024.1:3448-7241 GCA_964649925.1 uncultured Litorilinea sp. | reverse complement strand
CGCATGCGTGGCCGGACCGGTACGGCACTAGCGTTGGGGGCCGCATGATCCTCGGGGAAGTGCTGGCCGTAGATGAGTTGGTGGCCTTCTTTCTTTATCTGGAGTTGTTCTACCAGCCGCTGCACCGCCTGAGTGATTCGTGGGAGCAGATTCAGGAATCGCTGGCGAGCGCCGACCGGGTACATGAGTTGCTGGTGGAGACGCCGGAAGTGGACGCCTCTGACAGCCGCTGGGAGTTTCCGGGGCGGGCGCAGGGTGAACTGCGCTTTGAGCATGTGGCATTCAAGTACTTGCCCGGCCAGCCGGTTTTGGAAGAGATTGATCTGGTGGTTCCGGCGCGCAGCACGGTGGCGTTGGTGGGGCCGACCGGTGTCGGCAAGACGACATTAGCCAGCTTGATCCCGCGCTTTTACGATGTCACGGGCGGACGGATCTTGCTTGACGGCCATGACCTGCGCACGATCACGTTGTCCAGCCTGCGCCGCCAGATCAGTATGGTGCTGCAGGATGTCTATCTGTTTCACGGAACGGCGCGCGACAACATCTTATTTGGCCGCGAAGGTGCAAGTGAAGCGGAGATGATCGAGGCCGCCAAGATCGCCAACGCCCATGAGTTCCTGGTGCGGCTACCCAATGGCTATGACACGATCATCGGCGAGCGCGGGGTGAAACTGTCGGGCGGGCAAAAGCAGCGGCTCTCGATTGCGCGCGCTGTCCTCAAGGATGCACCGATCCTGATCCTTGACGAGGCAACTTCGTCGGTAGACACCGAGACAGAGGCCTTGATCCAGCAGGCATTGGAACGGCTGATGGCGGGACGCACGACGATAGTGATCGCGCACCGGCTGAGTACGATTCGCAACGCCGACCAGATCGTGGTGCTGTCCGATGGACGGATCGCCGAGATCGGGAACCACGCCGAGTTGATGGCGAAGCAAGGCCTATACTGGCATCTGAACCAGGTGCAGCATCGGGCCATGACGGAGCAAATCCTGCAGGCATTGCCGCGACCGGCCATGCCGACGCCGGGTGATTAGCTGTCTGCTTCCAACCCTTCAGGCCAGTCTGTGCCATCGTAGTAGCGCGTACCCTGGTGACCCTGCCGTGGGATGGGCAGCGGCAGCCGCGTTCCGGGGGCTGCCACGTAGATCAGCGTGCGCGGTTTGCCCGACTTGGGGTTGACTGCGCCGGGAACAATGCGCGTGATCTTCAGGCGGCCCACGATATGGTTGTTGAAGATGGTGTAAACATAATGGCCGGGAGCCAGTTTGCTTGGGCTGCCTGCCATGTGAAACTCAAACTCCTGCAGGCTGCCGTCGTAGAGCGCATCCACGGCAGCCTGTCCATATCGAGCGGGAATGGTTTTGGTGATGCCAAAGCTCATGTGAACCTCCTAGACAGGTCGGTTAGCGTGGGCGCAGCGCAAAGGACAGGCGGCGACGTTCTAGGATGCTCTCCACGGTGAAGATGGCAAGCGCCACCCAGATGAAAAGGAAGCCGGTGAACATGGTCTGGTTGAACGGCTCATGGTAGAGCAGGATGCCCAGGAAAAACGAAATGGTGGGCGCAATGTACTGCAGCAGGCCCAGCATGGTGAGTGGGATGCGCTGTGCGCCCGCGCTGAACAAGATCAGCGGTGTTGCAGTGACCACACCTGAGAGTGCGACGAGCGCCCAAGTGATCCAATTGGCGTGGTGTAAGGCGGACGCGCCGTTCGATTGCAGGCTGCCGAGGAAGATCAGCATCGGCACGAAGAGGATCCCTGTCTCCAGAAACTGCCCTTCCAGTGCGCCGACGGTGGTCTTTTTCTTCAACAGCCCATAGAAACCAAACGAAAAGGCCAGGCCCAGCGCAATCCATGGCAGACGGCCATAGGTGAGGGTGAGATAGGCCACACCCACGGCTGCGATACCAATCGCCAGCCACTGCCAGGGACGGGGCCGTTCCTGCAGGAAGATCACGGCCAGCAAGACGTTGACCAGCGGCAGGATGAAATAGCCTAGGCTGGTCTCTATGATCTGTTCGGCGTTGATGGCGTAGATGTAGACTAGCCAGTTGACGAGGATGAGCGCGGCCGTTGCGCCGAAGGTCAGGAGGATGCGCGGTGACCGCAGTGCGGGCCGCAGCCATGCCCAGTTTCCGCGCAGGGCCAAGAGCAAGGCCACAAAGACCGCCGACCAGATCACACGGTGGGCTGTGGTCTGCAGGGCGGGTATATCTGCCAACGCCTTCCAGTAGATCGGCAACAGTCCCCAAATGAAGTAGGCGGTAAAGCCGTAGATGGTCCCTCTGTTCATAGCGGAGTTAGGCTGTAATGATATCGGCAATGAGATCCCGGTTCAGTTCGACGCCCAATCCTGGTTTGGTGGGGACGGCAATGCAGCCATCTGCGTCGATTGTGGGCGGGTCTTGCAGGATGGAGAACCCATAGTTGTAGTCGCCGATGGGCGGGTCGTGCAGGACTTCGAGGTAGGGGGAGTGAGGCCAGGAGGCGACCAGATGGAGGTGGGCAATGGTGCCGAGATTGCGCCCGCCGTGATGGGGCACCACTTGTTTGCCGTGGGCCTGGCCGAGAACCCCGATCTTGCGGAGGTCGGTGATGCCCACGTTGACCATGCTTTCCGGCTGCAAGACATCATAGACGTTCATTTCTAGCATTTGCACAAACTCATGGATGCCGCGGTTGTTCTCGCCACCGGCAATGGGCATGGCGACCGCGGCGTTGATGCGCGCTAAATCCTTGTACGCATAGCGGGGCAGCGGTTCTTCCAGCCAGTAGACGCCGAGTTCATCCAAGTGGCGGGCCGTTTCGAGGGCGCGGCGGTAGTCCCAGACGAGGCCGGGCTGCCAGGTTCCTGCGGACTGCGCCTGGTTGGCGTCAACCATGATGACCATGCGGTCGCCCACGGCTTCGCGCACCGCTGTGACGGTACGCAGGTCTTCCTGCATGGTGGGGTGATGGATCCGCAACTTGATTGCCTGCCAGCCTTCGTCTGCGAGCCGGGCGGCGAGTTCGGCGCGTTCTTCGGGCGTGGAGAGCCGCACCATGCTGGCATAGGCAGGCACGCGATCGCGGCCTCCGCCCATGAGCCGACTGAGCGGCTGGCCGCACGCTTTGCCTACAATGTCCCAGAGTGCGATGTCGATGCCTGCTGCCCCCTGATACGGGGAGCCGAAGGCGTAATAGCGGAGCACGCCCGCCAGGTGCTCGGTGTTGAACGGGTCTTGGCCGACGAGATGGTGTTTGAGTGTGGCGAGCAGCGCAGGGTTAAAGCCAGGGCCAATGCCGGTGATCCCGCCGTCGGTCTCGATTTCAGTAACGATTCCCCCACCGCGCCGGAACTGCATGCGGCCGCCCAGGTCCCAGGCAGGCTCGATTGCGCCGATCTCCTCAACGACGCGCAGATTCAGGAGGCGGATGTCGGTGATCTTTAGCCCAGACGCAGACATGGTAACCTCTCCAATCGGGTTGTGGGGCAGTGTGGCGGCGGGTGAAATGTAGGCCCGCCGGGTTCAAATACGTTCTATCTTACTTCAGGTGTGGTGCTGTGCCCAATGCAAGCCGGGCCAATCCTGCAGAAAATATCAAGGCGCGTATCAGGGGGACCGCCTTCTGCCATGAGGGTTTGCCTGCTTTGACCAGCCTTACCACTCTCCGCTATACTCGCAAGTTGTGAGATGTGACCAAATCAACGGTGTCGATTACCCAAGCAAAAACCATTCCTGATCTCCGGCGCGGGTAGTATGATGTGACCGCGCGAGGCAGGTCGCCACACAGTAGGGATAATGCTTT
>CAZYQJ010000024.1:0-3438 GCA_964649925.1 uncultured Litorilinea sp. | reverse complement strand
AGCAGCAAGAGAGTTTGGATCGCGTCATGGTGATTGCCGCACACCCCGATGACCCTGAGTTTGGCTGCGGCGGTACGATTGCGAAGTTGGCGGAACAGGGCAAAGAAATCACGTATGTATTACTGACCAGCGGGGATAAGGGCAGCCATGATCCGGGTGTGCGTCCTGGGCAATTGGCAGCGATCCGCGAGCGCGAGCAGCGCGCTGCGGCCCAAACCCTAGGGGTCAAGGATGTCATCTACTTGCGCTATGCCGATGGTATCCTTGAAAATACGCTGGCGCTGCGCGGTCAACTTGCCAGTATTCTGCGCCAGCATAAGCCACATATCGTCTTTGCCATTGACCCGTGGCGGCATTACCAACTGCATCCTGACCACCGGGCCGCGGGCTATGCTGCACTGGACGCGATCTTTGCGGCGCGCGAGTGGAACATCTTTGCCGAGCAATTGGTTAACGACGATGACCCCTGGCGGGTGAAGCAGGTTTACCTGTTTTGGACGGACAATCCGGACCACTGGGAGGATATCAGCGGCACGATTGACCGGCGTATCGCTGCGCTGGCCTGCCATGAAAGCCAGGTCGGCAAGGACATCGAGAAATTGGACGAGCGCATTCGCGAACGCGCGGCCAAGACAGGCGAAAAGGTTCAATACGAGTACGCCGAGGAGTTTAAACTACTCAAGCTGGGGTAGTGCGTTACGGCTGCGGTTGCCGGACTTCCCATCTATGCCAGTGGGGCATATGTCCGTGGGGAGCATGACCGGTGGGAACAATAGGATGAATACATGAATCGTTGGGTCACAGTGCTCCTCGTGCTGGTTGTCATTGCACTGGTCGGGTTGACATCCTTAGGGGCAGGGATATTGATCGGCGGCTCCGGGTTCGGCGGCCTGCGAGGGTCAGGCGGCCAGGATGAGCCGGAGCAGTTCCGCATCTTTTGGCAAGCCTGGGATATTGTCCAGGACAATTTTGTCGACCGGGACGCACTGGACCCCACAGCCCTGACCTATGGCGCGATCCGCGGGATGGTGAGTGCGCTGGGCGACGAAGGGCATACGGCCTTCTTGACGCCGGAGGAACGCGAACGCCAACAAACCGATCTGGCGGGTACGTTTAGCGGGATCGGCGCGCAGTTGGGCATACGTGACCAACTGCCGGTCATTGTGGCGCCGTTTGATGGTTCTCCAGCAGCGGAGGCCGGAGTCAAAGCGGGTGACATTATCATCCAGGTCGACGGCGAGGACGTGACCACACTGCCGCTCAACGAGATCGTGACGCTGATCCGGGGCCCAGAGGGGACGGACGTTACGCTTTCGCTGCTGCGTCCGGACGAAAACCGCAGCCTGGAGGTGACAATCACGCGCGGGGAGATCAAAGTGCCTGCAGCAAGTTGGGTGATGATCCCGGGAACGCAGGTCGCGTTGATTCGTCTGAGCCAGTTTAGCGCCAATGCTTTGTCAGACGTGGTGGCTTCGGTGGAGGCGGCCAAGCAGGCAGGGGCGGAGGCGATGATCGTGGATGTGCGCAACAACCCGGGCGGGCTGCTCGAACAGGCGGTATCGGTGACCAGCCAGTTCTTGACCGATGGCGACGTGCTGCTGGAAGAGGACGCACAAGGCCGACGCACCGCCTATGAGGTGGAGCCGGGCGGCGTGGCGACGGATTTGCCCTTGGCTGTGTTGATCAACCCTGGATCCGCCAGTTCCGCCGAGATATTTGCGGGCGCTATCCAGGATCATGGCCGCGGCGAACTGGTGGGGGAGACCACGTTTGGGACAGGCACTGTGCTTCAGCCCTATATCCTGGATGATGGGTCGGCCCTGCTTCTGGGGACGCGCCAGTGGTTGACGCCACAGGGCCGGTTGATCCGCCAGCAGGGGATTAGCCCCGACCATGAGGTGACGCTTCCGATTGAGGCGACGCTGCTGACACCGGAGGCGATCCGGGAGATGGGGGCGGATGAAGTTGCTGCCAGCGAGGATGCGCAGTTGCTGAAGGCGTTGGAGATCTTAGGTGCACCTGTCGCCGTCAGCGAATAAACCATACTCTTGCACATGGACTAGATCGAAGATCTGATATGCCGCCAACCGAGGCAGGCCGCACGCCAAAGAATGGACACGATCCCTACGCAGCGTTTCGTGTGCCGATTTACCGTTCGTACTTGTTTGGCTGGATCATTGCCATGCTTGGAACACGCATCCAAAGTGTGGCGATTGGGTGGGAAATGTACCAGCGGACAGGTGATGCGCTGGCGTTAGGGATGGTGGGGCTGGCACAGGCACTGCCCACGATGGTCTTTTCGCTGCCTGCCGGATATTTGGCCGACAAGTTCAACCGGCCCCGGCTGATGATGGTCAGTTTGGGGTTGATGACGTTGACCTCGCTCGCCCTGGCGATCCTCTCTTACATGGAAGGGTCGGTTATGGCGATGTACGTATTTCTCTTTTTGGATGCGACAGCCGTCACACTTGGACGTCCGGCGCGCACTGCCATCATGCCCCGATTGGTTTCGGTGCCGGTCTTTCCCAATGCGGTGATGTGGAACACCAGTCTATCGCAGATTGCGGCAGTCGTCGGGCCAGCGCTGGGTGGGGCGGTTGTGGCCTATAATGTCCCCTCGGCGTATGTGATCTGCGCCGCCAGTTCGGTGGTCTATATGCTGATGCTGGCCCGGCTGAACCTCAAGCAGGATAGTGAATCAGTCGGGGCTGCTTCCTTTCAGACCCTGGTGGCCGGCATCCGTTTTGTGTTTGAGAAGCGGATCATCCTGACGATGATTTCGCTGGATATGTTTGCGGTGTTGCTGGGCGGCGCGGTCTACTTGCTGCCGGTCTATGCGGAAGATATCCTAAAGGTCGGAGCGACCGGGTTTGGCTGGCTGCGCGCTGCGCCCGCGCTGGGCGCACTGGTGATGGCACTGCTGTTGATCTATTTGCCGCCCATGCAGCGTGCAGGGCGCACACTGCTTTTGACTGTCGCTGCGTTTGGCGTGGCGACGATTATCTTCGGCATTTCCGAATCCTTTTGGCTCTCCTTTGTCATGCTCTTCCTGACTGGCGTATTTGACAATGTAAGCATGGTGATCCGGCAGACGTTGGTGCAACTGCTGACGCCGGACGCGATGCGAGGCAGGGTTTCGGCGGTCACAAGTATCTTTGTCGGCGCGTCGAATGAACTTGGGGGAATGGAGTCGGGGATCGTGGCGCATTTCTTTGGCCCGGTGTTCTCAGTGGTCAGCGGCGGGATCGGGACGCTGGCGGTTGTCGCCGCGTCGGCATGGGCGTCCCCGCAACTACGACGCTATGGCCCGCTGACCGCTGAAGAGGACCTCCCGCCGCTGGCCCCTGTGGTTCAGCACCCCGCGCCGGCCAACACGGCTGAAGTCGCAGCCGACGATTGAGGGGAAAGAAGATGAGTACGGATCCGAAATGGACATCG
>CAZYQJ010000023.1:0-18534 GCA_964649925.1 uncultured Litorilinea sp. | reverse complement strand
GTTGCCAAAGACAATGGCGCGGGTCGGGCAGGCCGCCTGGCAAGCCGTGACGACGTCACCCTCTTGAATGGGCCGCCCCTCCAACTTGGCCTCGATGCGCGCGGCGCTGATGCGCTGGACGCAGTAGGTGCATTTTTCGACGACGCCGCGCGAGCGCACCGTGACATTGGGGTTGCGCTGCAACTTGAGGCTCTCGGTTTCCAGGTCAGAATATTGCAGATAGTTAAAGCGCCGCACTTTGTAGGGACAGTTGTTGGAGCAGTAGCGGGTTCCCACGCAGCGGTTGTAGACCATGACATTGAGCCCTTCGTGGTCGTGGACGGTCGCGCCCACCGGACAGACGACTTCACAAGGGGCATTTTCACAGTGCATGCACAACACCGGCTGGTGATGCACATCGGGGTTTTCGAGGTCGCCCTCATAGTAGGTGTCCAGCCGAATCCAGTGCATCTCGCGGCCCTGGGCGACCTGATCCTTGCCCACAATGGGGATGTTGTTCTCGGCCTGACATGCGGTCACACAGGCGTTACAGCCGATGCAAGCACTGAGGTCTATCGCCATGCCCCAGGCGTTGTCGTCATACTCGTACTTGGGATAGAGCGAGAATTCGGGAATGTGGGCGTCTGGGGCCTGGGCAAAATCGGGCTGGCTCTCGAACTGGGCAAGCGTGCCCACGCGCACCAGGTCGCGGCCCTCCATGCTGTGATGCATCTGCGTGCTGGCAAAGGCGTGGCCTGCACCGATCTTGCGCAGGGTGAGGCCGGGGCCAAACCAGGGGGCGTCCGCCGTGCGGAGTGCGTAGGCATTGAATCCGGTTTCATTCCCGACGCGGCCCGCGCGGGTGCGCCCATAGCCGAGGGTAACCGTCACCGCGTTGGCGGCGTGGCCGGGCATCAGCCAGATCGCGGCCTGGGCGGTTCGCCCCTGGTACTCCAGTTCGACCACATCGCCCTGGGTCAGCCCTAGTGAATCAGCGGTCAGGGGGCTGATGAAAGCGGCGTTGTCCCAGGTCAGTTTGGTCAGGGGCTTGGGCAGTTCTTGCAGCCAACCGTTATTGGCGAAGCGGCCATCCCAGATCGTCGGGTCGGGGCGAAAGTTGATCTCCAGCGTGCTGCCATCCTCTGGCGCGGCGGGTTCGGCGGGCGGGGGCAGATTGCTCAGGTCTGGGGCTGCGACCTCCTGGGGAGAGGGTGCAGAACCTGCGACCAGCCCGTCGTGCAGCGCGGCCTGCCAGAAGGCGTCAAAGTCGTCACCCTCATGCTGCGCCTGCCAGTAATCCGCCACGATCTCAGCGGCAGATCGGGCATCATCCGGGGTTTCGGCCAGCAGCAGTTCCAAGACCTCAAGCGGCGAGCGGCCTGCGTAGAGCGGTTCGATCACGGGCTGCTGGATCGTGACCGTGCCATCATAGGCGCGGGCATCGCCCCAGGTTTCGAGATAGTGCGCTTCCGGCAGATGCCAGTCACAGGCGGCTGCCGTCTCGTCGGCATAGAGGCTGTGGTGAACGCGCATCCCCACCTGCTCCAACGCTGCGGCGAATTCCAGGTCGGCGGGCGCGTCATAGACGGGGTTGCCGCCCAGGATCAAGAGGAGTTCGACCTCGCCCGCGTTCATGGCGGTGACCAGGTCGCGCAGCGATTGGGTCTGGTTGGCAGGGGACGAGATCACCGGCTGGATATAGGTCACGGTCTGGCCCACGTTGCCCAGCGCCTGGTTGATGGCGTGCGCCAGCGCATGGACGACGGGGGGCTGCTGGTCGCCGGGGATGACCAGCCCCGCGCCGCTGTGTGCTTGTAGATCACGCGCCACAGCGTCTACCCAATGGGCTGGGATCTCCCCGTCAGCCAGGGGTTGGCCTGGATCGATCTCCAGCCCCAGGGCGAGCGCCAGGGCGCGTGTGAAACTCTCGACCAGGCTGGCGCGCAGCGGCAGGCGATGGTCGGCGGCTGCGCCGGTGATGGTCGGCATGCTCTCCACAGCATAGAGGCGGTTGTGGGGCCGTTCGTCCGGATGCTGCACCCCGCGTCCGGTCGCAAAGTCGCGGGCATAGCGCACGCGGCCTGGTGCGGTCTGAAAGAGATCGGCGTCAAGCGTGAGGATGACGGCAGCGCGATCGAGGTGATAGACCGGCTCCAGCGGCGTGCCCAGGGCCATCTCTGCACCCGCATAGATGGCGTCACGGTTGATGGGTTCAACCTGATGCCAGGCCGCGTTGGGGAAGGCCTCCAGCAGGCGTTGGATCTGGTTGGCGAGCGTGGGCGAGGTGACGGTTTGGGTCAGGATCCGCAGCCCTGTGCCGCCGCTTTCGCGTAGCGATGTCAAGGTGGGCTGCAGCGCGGCGATGAAGTCTTCCCAACTGCTCGCTTCGCCGGAGGCAGTGACCTCCTGGGCGCGGTCCGGGTCATAGAGCGTGAGGATCGAGGCCTGGGCAAAGGCATCGGTTGCGCCCAGACTGGCCGGGTGGTCGGGGTTGCCTTCGATCTTGGTCGGTCTGCCCATTTGGGTCTGCGCCAACACCCCCATCGCATAGCCGCCTAGCTGCATGGCCGTTGCGTAAAAGACCGGCTTGCCAGGCGTCACGGTTTCGGGCGCATCGACATACGGCACGATGGTTTCGGGAGATCGGGGCGAACAGGCGGTGAGTCCGGCCAGGGCCAGCGATGCGCCCATCAACTGCAAGAAGTGACGCCGGTTCATCCCCGGCTGCCACTCGGCCATGTGCTGGGGGAACTCACGGTGCATAAACGCCTGGAACGCTTCGGTGTCGGCCAGTTCTTCGAGGCTGCGCCAGAAATCGCGACCCTGGGAGTGGGCCAGACGCGCCTGGATTGCAGCTAGGTCAAGCGAGACATTGGTCATGGATTTTCCCTAAAGCAACTGGGGGTTAGCGATGGCAGATCGAACAATCGCTCAACTGATCAACCTGGATGCCATATTCTGCGACAAGTTGCGCGCCAAGTTCTTCTTGCGGCACGGGCGGTTCCCAGCCCATCGTCGTCACTTCGCTGCGCGGTCTCAGATAGCGTTCCGGCTCCCGGTGACAGTCGAGACACCATGCCATGTGCAGCGGCTGGGTCTTGACGACTATGGGCATTTGATCGACGCGGCCATGACAGGTCTCACAGCCGACCCCCTGGCGCACATGGATGGCATGGTTGAAGTACACATGGTCGGGCAGGTCATGCACGCGCAGCCAGGTCAGCGGTTGATCTTCCGCGGCGCTGGCGCGGATGGGTTCCAGGATCTCCGAGTCGGTCGCGATCTGGCGGTGACAGCCCATGCAGGTATCGGTGGCGGGGATGCTGGCGGTATTGCTCTGATCCACTGTGCTGTGACAGTAGCGGCAGTCCAGTCCCAGCCCGCCCACGTGCTGTTGGTGGCTGTAGGGGATCGGCTGTGCCTGCGCCATGCCGACCCCAGTCATGGCAGGGGATCGGATGAAGAAGTAGGCTGATAGCGCCAGCACGATCACCAGGGCGATGAGGGCGATCAGCGCGCCGCGGATCAGGATGTTTGAACGTGGGTGGAAAAGCTGCGACATAGATGGCCTCTATGAATAGGGAGCTAGTGAGGCTTGAGGCACGTTGCGCCTGCGATCGCGTGTGATGCCCGAACAAATTTGACTACCGGGGACTCCTGGGGTGGTTTATCACACAAGTAGGGTCGGAGTTAGGAAGCCATCTTCCCAACTCTGCCATTGGCTGCGTGTGGGAGGCGCGCAGTCATGCATGATCTCCAGAGAGCCGGTAGGCCAGGCCCACAGAAATATCGTCTCCGCTGCCGCCTTCGGAGGTGGCGTGGAGCCAGTGCGGCAGGCGGTTGGTCGTGTGCTGGACGCCATGGGTCTGGAAGGCGCGCAGCAGATCGCTGGCCGTAGCAAAGAAGCCCTGTTCGTCAGCGAAGGAATTCGCGTAGCCATCCGTAGCCAACATGACCAACGCCGGTGGGCGCTCTGTGAGCGGCTGAAAATAGACGCGCAGGTCATTCCAGGCGTCCGGCCCGCACAGCGAGGTGGTTTGGTTGGCGACCAGGCGCATGTCCACCGGCAGCGGCGGGCGCGAGACCTCGCCTTGCTGATCCACGGTGAGGATGTCGCCGTCGCCCAAATGGCAAAAGAGCAGGTAGCGGCTGGTCAACACGGCGGCGACCAACGTGGAACCGTAGGCGCGCAGCGGGTCGCGCACGGCGTCAGGCTTGCGGTCCTCCAGCCAGCGCGCTTCCTCGGCGGCGCTGAGAGGGCGCACGGCGAGTTCGGATCGCACCTGGTCTTGCCAGGATCGCACCAGCGTGCGCGGGAGCTGCTCGGCGGCCAGGCGCGCAATACCGGCCAGGTCATCGGTCTGCTCATGGGTGTCGGCAAAGTCGGAGAGGATCTCTTTGGCGATCTGCACCGCGATCTTGGCCCCGCGGTGGCTGCGGACATAGCGGGCCGCGCCATGTCCATCGGCGATGGCGATCACTGCCGGTGCACCGGCGCGTTTGGCCGGATGCCAGGCGATGGCATCTTGGTTGGGGCGATGATTGCGCGCGTGGTTGGCCCCGCGAATGGACGCGCCGGTCACCGCCCACCGTATCTTGGCGAATCGTTTACCAGACATCGTCAGCCGAGTCCAGCGGTGTAGCGGGATCCGGCGCAGCAGGCAGCGGCACGTTGGCAGTAGGGGTCGTGTCCAACGTTTGGCTGGCAGGTGATGACGCCGACTTGAGCACTTCAGTGGAAGCCCACTTGATATAGCGCACCAAGGTTTCGGCGTTGTTGGCCTGCAGCGGCTTGAATTCAGGGTGGCCGATGAACCTCTGCAGCACGTCAGTATCGGCGTCTTCACCGATGGCGATGGCAATGCGGACAGCCTTCTTGCCCCAGGGCTGGTCGAGCAGGGTCTTGAGACCGGCGTCGAAGTTGTCCGTGGGCTGGCCGTCGGAGATCAGCACCAGCACGGGCGGCAGGGCGCGGCCCGGCATGTTGTCGGGGCTGAGTTGGTCGGCCAGCATGGTGAGCGCTTTGCCCATATCGGTGACGCCTTCGGCCTTGAGGTCATTCCAGCGGAATTCGGCAATGGGGGACGGTTGCGACACATGCCAGCGCGCGCCGTTGGAAAAGGCGAGCGCGCGCACCAACACCTGTGCGTTGGGGTTTTCGGCAGCCACCTGCTGCATATGGGGGATCGCTTCGCGGATGGCATTGTTGAGCGCTTGGATCTTGCCGTCGATGCCCATCGATCCGGAGCAATCAGCGATCCAGATGAAATGAAGTGGGCGGCTGGCTAATGCGCCTCCAGGTAGTTTGCTCATGCCGTGTCTCCTTGCCGTCGAACGAAAAGCGGTTGGAATAAGTCAATCTAGAAAGCGATGCTAAAAGAGGTGATCATCGCTGCAAACTGGGCCAGGGCCGGGTCTGCTGACCAGCACATCCTGGACAGCAGGCAGCGCCGCCAGGCGGGTCTGGACGTCGGAGGCATTCTCCGCCGCACAGAGCACATGCACATTGGGGCCCGCATCAATCGTAAAGTACGCCTGCAGCCCCTCCTGGTCGCGCCAGGTGCGCACGGCGTGGATGACCTCCAGCGTGCCGGGCTGCCAGTAGAACAGGGCCGGGGTGCTGGTCATCATGACGGCATGCATGGCGAGCGCGTCCTGCTCCAGGATGGGGCCGAGCGCAGCCAGGTCACGATCCAGAATGGCCTGTCGCACCGCGGGCAATGCCTGCTCTGCCTGGGCAACCCGGCAGGTGTTGAGCGCGCTGCTCTGGGCAAGCAGGTGGCCTCCTGCGCTGCTCACGGCCTTGGATGCGCGGCTGACCACGGCGACTACGTCATAGAGGTCCCAATGATCAGACGGAAAGAGTTGGCGGGCGATACTGGTAATTGCGTCGTCGCCGCGATCCCACAGGACAAAACCGCCAAAGACGCTGCGGCAGGCCGACCCGCTGCCCAGGCGCGCCAGGGCCGAGAGCGCCGCCGGTTCCAGCATCACCCCCGCGGCCATGCATCCGGCGACGGTCAACGCGGCAAAACCGCTGGCAGAACTGGCAATGCCCGCAGCGGTTGGGAAGTTGTTTTCACTGACCACGCGTGCCCGCGCGTCGATGCCTGCCAGGGCGCGGATGCGGTCAAGATGACGCACGATGCGCGCCGCGGCCGGGCCGGTCACAGGCCGCTGATCCAGCGTGATCATGTCTTCGTGCAGCGTTGCCGTCTCGTCCCATTCCACCGTGGTGGTGGTGTGCGCGTCTGCCAGCGTCATGCTGATCGAACTGTTGAGCGGGAGGTTGATCTCCGGGTCGGCGACGCCCCAGTATTTGATAAAGGCGATGTTGCTTCCAGCGCGTACTGTAGTCTTGGGCATAGAGGGTGTTCACCGCAACGAGCGCATGAAGAAGGATCAGGGCACCGGCAAGCTAGGCGGCGTGGTCGGCCATCTCCTCGAAGCGGCGGATCAGGTCGTCCAGCAGTTCGTCATGAGCCTGAAAACGGACAGAGACGCCGCCGTCAACCGGTGCCAAGGTGGCCTGCCAGCCAATGCCTTCCACCAGTTGGTGTTTCTCGGCAACGCCACCGCCCAGCCGCTTGAGCAGGGCTTCGGCAGTCTCTATGGTCAGTCCTGGAAACTCCAGGGTGTCTTCCTCAAAGGCGTCGGTTCGCTGATATTCGCCGTAACGATCATCGCGATCGTCGCCAAAGGACGATGTACTAATAGGCATGGTCACTCCATGAACGTGACAAGTTGTGGCCGTGCAAGCCAGTATAGCATTGCCTCCCGCTGGCGCAAAGGCGACGGCTCGACCCGGTTCACGGGGCAAGCCGGTTGAGATCGCGCGGGAAGAGCGTGGTGAGCCGTACATTGGGCGCAGCGGTCAGTTGCATCAACAGCCGTTCCAGCCCGATGGCAAAGCCTCCGTGGGGCGGCATGCCGTAGCGAAACGCCTCGAGATAAGTCTCAAAGGGTTCGGGGGACTGACCGGCGCGGGCGAGCGCAGCCAGGTAATCCTCATAACGGTGCAGCCGCTGCCCGCCGGTGACCAGTTCGGTGCCGCGGAAGAGCAGGTCAAACGAGTTGGAATAGTCGGGCCGCGCCGGATCGGGATGGGTATAAAAGGGACGCTTCGCCATCGGGTAGCCGGTGACAAAGAGGAAGTCGCTGCCATGTTCGGCCTGCGCCCACTCGCCCAGCCAGCGTTCATCCTGGGGGGAGAGGTCGGGTTCGCCGCGCACATCTGCGCCGTGCAGCCGCCAGATCAACTCCTGGGCGTCGGCAAAGTGGATGTGGGGGATTTCATCAGGCACGGCAGGCATGACCGCACCGGTGATCTCCAATTCCGCGGCGTAGTCGCGCGTGAGTGTCTCCAGCATGTGGGCAATGACATCACGCAGCAGCGCCATGACGGTGAAGTGGTCTTCGATAAAGCCGAACTCGACATCCAGGCTGACATATTCGTTGATGTGGCGCACGGTGTCGTGCGGCTCAGCGCGGAAGACCGGGCCGACCTCAAAGACGCGCTCAAAGACGCCAACCATGATCTGTTTGTAGAATTGAGGGCTTTGCGCCAGGTAGGCAGTGCGGCCAAAGTAGTTCACCGCAAAGACGTTGGCCCCGCTCTCGGTGGCCGACGCCACCAGTTTGGGGGACTGGATCTCGGTGAAGTGACGCTGCCCCAGGATTTCACGGAAGGCGGCCATAACGCCTGCGGCCAGCTGGAAGACGGCGCGCCGCGCGGGGTGGCGGTTGGCGATCACGGCATGGTCGAGCAGGGTGGGCAGACCGGCCTTGATCTCGCGCTTGCCGATCAGCACGGGCAGCGTTTCGCACACCGGCGTCAGGACACGCAGGCGAGGCTGCTGGATCTCCAACCCGCCGGGCGCAGGGGGAGAGGCGACGACTACACCCTCCACCTGGATCACGCTCTCGGCGGCTGTCTCCTGTGCCTGGAGCGGGGCGAGCGCGCTTTCGTCTTCGACGACGACCTGGACGGTGCCCCAGCCGTCGCGCAGGATCAAAAAACTGACGCCGCCCAGACGCCGCAGCGTGTGCAGCCAGCCCTCTACTTGCACTTGTTGGCCGACGTACTGGCCGATCTCGGTGGATCGCACGCGGCTGCGTGCCGTATCCGCTTGCATACCGTCCTCCTCGTTTTGAGTCAAAAACAAAAAGCCCCCGTCCTCACTTGGAGGACGAGGGCTGAAGCCGCATCGTGGTGCCACCACCATTTACCCCAGCCTGGGCTGGAGCCTTGACCGGTTCGCCATGCCGTATCGTCGTCGATAGACAGGGTTAAACCGTTGCGCTGTAACGGGCGTATCCCGGAAAGCGGCTAATGGCAGGTGGCCTGCGTTCACCGTTCGGCTCAAGGATGTCACACCTACGGGGCGGCGGCGATACTCTCACCCACTATCGCTCGCTGGTCGCCGGGAGACCGTACGTGCCTGTCCCTGTCACAGCCGTTGGCATTTTCAAACTATGGGCGAGTCTAGCATGGCCGCTGCCCACTGTCAATCTTTATCCGGCGCTTTCGGTGCTCTCGGCGCTTTCCGCGGCCTGGGCGCGTGCTTCGAGTTCGTCGTCGATCTCGCGCAGGACGGTGACGCGGTTCTTGTGCGCCGCCTCATAGGCACGCACTTCCTGCAACTTGGCGACATCCAGCAGCCCCAGACGCTCGCGCACCTCTTCGACGTTCATTTCGTCATAACCGGCGATTGGCTGTGCGGCGGCCATATCGACTTCGACGTCGATCTTGATCTGGTCGACCTCGGCGCGCTTGCCGTTGATGCTGCTCGGCTTGACCTTGTCTAGCGCCTTCTGGACTTCTTTCTCCATGGCCTCGCCGCGCGTGGTGACCTCTTCTTTCACCTCTTCGACCCGGCTCTCGACGCGCTTGCGCATCTCGGTCATCTGCTCATTCAGGAGCTTTTCGACCTCGACCCCGCGCTCCTCGGCCTTGTCGAGGAACTTCATGCCGCTCTTCATCATGTCGCGGCTGTAGTCATAGGCCATGCCCAGCAGGCCCAGATAGACGCGCTCGGCCTTGCGCCCGTAGGTGCGCACCCTCTTGGCCCGATCTTCGACCTTTTCTTGCACATTGCGCAGGTCCATCCTGGCTTCTACCTTCGACATCATGGCGATCCTCCTATGGTCGTGCCCATGCCAACAAGGGCATGGGGTACAGTTGCGATCACGACCGCGCTGCCTAGATATGACGCGGTGCGTTATAATGTTAGTGTAACGCACCGCGTCATGGATGTCAAGCGGTTGAAGCAAACAATTGCGCGCTTGATTTGGTCAAGCCGCGAGGGGATGGTCGTGCAGCACATCGGCCAAATGCTCTATTTCGGCACGCATGGCAAGCTTTTCCAGCCAGGGGGTGGGGATGGCATCCACGCCGTAATAGGTTCCGGCGATCTGCCCGCAGACCGCAGCGGTGGTGTCGGCGTCATCGCCCAGGTTGGCAGCGCGCAGGATGGCGTCAGCAAAGCTGTCGGTGGTGGCGAATGACCAAAGCGCAGCTTCGAGGCAGTCCACCACGTAGCCGCTGCCGGAGATCTCATCTTCGTCTTTAGCCTGATAGTCGCCTGCTGCAATGCTTTGCAGCCTGGGTGACAGGGGCGGGTTGTGGCGAACGGCATCCGGATGGTCGAGGAGGATGTCGCGGCGCGGCGCACCCATCAATGCCCGGCAGAGCATTCCGGCAAAGAGGCGGCAACTTGCCACCGCTTCTGCCGCGCCGTGGGTTGTGCGTGAGCTTTCACCTGCGTAGAAGATGGCGGCCTCCATATCGGGATAGTAGAACAGGGCTACCGGCGCAAGCCGCATCAACGAGCCATTACCGGCGCTGTGCGGGTCGATGGGGCCGCTGTAGGGGTCACGGTTTGCCAGGTAGCGGTAGAGCGCGGTGGAGGTCGTCCCGCCGATGTCGAAGCAGGTTCCGGTGCTGCTGAGATAGCCTTCTTGCATCCAGCGTACGTAGCGATCCATCTGGTCGCGGGCGTCAAAGCCGCCACATGTGATTAGGCTGGTCGCCAGGCAGAGCGCCATGCTGGTGTCATCAGTCCACTGGCCGGGGGCGAGACGGAAAGGGCCTCCGCCGACCATATCGGTGATGGGGGTAAAGCTGCCGCGCGGTTTGAACTCCAGCGTTGTGCCCACAGCGTCGCCGCAGGCAAGCCCCAAGAGAGCGCCGCGAAAGCGGGCGCGGATGTCCATGCGATGATCCTTTGCGAGACGTCGTTAATAACTGAAATCTCTTGGTGGGAAAATATGACCGGCACTTCACAAGTGCCGGTCACGTAAAGGGTCATAGCAGCACTTATGTAGGCGTGCTCAAAATGCAGGTAACATCAAGACGACGGCGATCGCCATTAAAATTCCCCCGCCAATGAGGAAGCCAAGCATGGCGGATCGGGAGTTTCTAGATATAGTGCCCAAGATGTAGCCAAGTATCGCTAAGATAAGGGTAGCAGGAAAAAGAACAAAGAATGCTTGGATGCTTTGTTTTTCAGGCAAATATATGATGCTTACCCACATGACAACTCCGAACACCAAGGCAGAGAGCGAGGAGGTGATGGATAGAGTTGATTTACTGAGGTGAGACAATCGCTGTTCTCCTGCAAGCATGGGGATTGGTAAAAACGGAGATGGCCGCTACAAAGCTAATGGCGTGCTTCTCGATATGGATTGCTTCTTTGTGCGGATCCCCTCATAGTTCATTGCTGCATCTTACCTCCAGAATACTGGATGCTAGTACCCTTGTCAACGGGAGAAGTTGGCGATCATTTGAGAGCCGCGGGGGATGGATGGAGTACAGGTGTCAATAGCCGAGATCCTTGTCAACCACGTTTCGCAGCGGGGCCTGGCGTTGGAACCGATCCAGGTTGTCCAGAAAGATCGCCATGGCGCGAGCGTCATAGACGGGCGTCCTCCCCGCATAATGGCAGGTGATGATCACGTTGTCCATGCCCCACAGCGGGGAGTCGGCGGGCAGCGGCTCTTCGGCAAAGACATCCAGCCCCGCGCCGCCGATGCGCCCTGCCGCGAGAGCGTCTATCAGGGCCGGTTCGTCAATTGTGCCGCCGCGGCCGATGTTGACGATGATGGCGCTGGATTTCATGCGCGCCAGTTCGCGTGCCGTGATCAGCGTTTGTGTTTCGGGGGTGAGGGGGAGGGTGAGCACGACAAAATCGGCGCGCGGCAGCAGATCCAGCAGGGCATCCGGCGCGTGCATCTCGCTCACGCCAGGGGCTGTGCGGCTGGGGTCGCGGCGGACGCCGATGACGTGCATCTCCAGCGCGGCGGCGACCTGGGCGGTGCGTGCGCCGATGGCCCCCACGCCAATCAGCAGCAGCGTCTTGCCCGCCAGTTCGAAAAGGTGATCCCACTCCGGCGCGCCCCAACGGCGACCCTGCTGAAAGCGAAACGCCTGGGGCAGACGCCGGGCAAAGGCAAAGAGCAGCGCCAGAATGTGTTCACTGATCGGGATCGCATGGACGCCTGACGCGCTGGTCAGAACAAAAGATAGTTCCTGAATCTCCGGGTAACGGAGCAGCCAGTCTGCACCCGCGCCCCACTGCTGGAACCAGCGCAGCCGCGGCATGGCAGGCAGCAGGGGATGAGGTACGCTGCCCGCGGCAATGGCGATGCGTGGGGCAAGGTTTGTGATTGCCTGTGTGTCCGTGGTGACGGCCAGTTCGTAGCCGGGGGCCAGCTTTTCGATGGCCTGGAGATCGTCCTGGGTTACCTCGTCGGCAGCAAGCGCCAGCAGGATCACATCGCGGGTCACGGGCTAATCTCCTTTCCAGGTCGTCACAAATTCGATCAGCGTGTCCAGCAGGTGATCGAAGACCGAGAGCCGCGCCACCTCATAGCCGTGGCTGTTCTCACGCACATGGCCGAAGCAGGCGACGCGTGGGGCTAAACCGGCGGCAAAGACGAGGCTGGCATCGCTGGCCGCGCCGTCATAGACCACCGGCTGCAACTGGGTCTGGGCCGATTCGGCAGCAGCGCACAACGCCAGGAGCAACTTATGGTCATAGTGCACGATGCGGTCTTTGCTCCAGATACCGGGGCGGCCATCCAACGCCAGCGGCACGCCGGGCGGGATGGGGCAGCCGTCTACAGAGATAAAGACCGCAGGCCGCGCGGCCAGGGCGACTGTTTTGGCTCCCTGCCCGCCGACCTCCTCCTGGACGGTGAAGGCGATGAGCAGCGGAATTTGGGGGCGAAGCTGGCGGGCGCGCAGATGCTGTAACAGGCGCAGCAGGGCGACCACGCCCATGCGGTCGTCGAATGTCCACGCGGCCACCAGCGGGTCCTCGCCGGGACCAAAGACCACCGGCCCCACACGGTCACGGGTAGGCAGGATTGCGGATCCGGGGCGGATGCCAGTCTCAGCCAGATCAGCAGGGGACAGCCCGGTGATCACGCGCACGTGGGACCAGGTGATTTTCTGTTCAGCGGCGTTGGGGGTATGCGTGCTGCCCATCGAGAGCAGCCCGATCACGCTGCCCTGGTCGCCAAAGACCTCCACCGGCCCTTCGCCCAGCTTCCAGGGATAGAGGCCGCCCGAACGGTCGACGCAGAGCCGCCCGTCCTCTTCGATGCGTGTCACGACCATGCCGATCTCGTCGATGTGTGCGGCGAGGCAGGTGAGGGGGCCAGCCTGATCCCCCTCGACGCGTACCAGCAGGTTGCCCGCCGCGTCCTGCTCCCAGGGGTAGTCGAGGCGGGTTAACTCCTGGGCTACCAACGCGGCCATTTGATGCTCGCGTCCAGACGGTGCGGGTACAGCGAGCAGGCGCTGAAACAAATCAAGTGCCGAATCGAGCGGCTGTTGCATGGCGTTCCTCCCCTGTGTGTCTATGGTGTGGATAGCGGCAAGCTGATCTCGCCCAGCGGGACGCGGTTGTCGGGCAGCCCGTGCCCCTCGGCATCGGTGGCAAAGAGCCGCCGCCCGTCAATCGGTTCGTACATGCCAGCGACGAGTTGATAGACGCCGGGGGGCAGGTCGGCAGGCAGCGACAGCCGGTGCACGTCGATCACAACCTCGTCAGGAACCCAGCGGTTGGTGGCATAGCCATCGGCGGGCACGATGTCCGATTGGGCGACGATGGCCCCTGTCTCGTCCAGCAGATGGACGAATGCCATGTAGTTGCCCTCGACGCGTGACACCTCCTGCCAGACCAACGTGACGGTCAGGGTGTTTTCGCCGTCGCCAGCCGTCTGCGCGATCTCGCTGGCCCCGGCCAGCCGGATCTGCCCTCCCTGGTCGTCGGCCAGGCGTGCGGTCACGGTGCGTTCGAGCGGCGGCAGAGCGAAGCGGCGGGTGGAGGGGCCGATCCGCAGCGTGCCCAGGCTGGCGCGCTGTTCGCCTTCGGGCAAGTCGGCGCGCAGCCACAACGGGTATTCACCCGCGGCGATGTCGGGCGGCAGGGTGGCGCGCAGCCGGGCGCAGTAGCCCTGATCGGGCCTCCACTGTGCGCCGGGAGCCAGTGGTCCTGACCAGAGCCGGTGCGCGCTGTCGTTCTCCCCGATCCACAGTGCGACCTCCAGCGCCGCGGGCGACGGGGTATCTTCAGGGTGGCGGCTGTGCCACATCAGGTCGATGGTCATGGGCGAACCGGGCTGCAGGTCGTCGTCGTGCAGCGTATAGCCCAGGAGGGTCAGCGTGGGCGAGATGGCGCTATCGGTCTGTACCTCCGGCGCGAAATAGGAGAGTGGATAGCCATAGCGCGCGAGGGTGAGATCACCGGCCAGCGCAGTGTGTCCGGCGGCATCGGCGCGCGGATGGGGTGTGGCGGGGTCTGCCAGGTCATACCATCCAACCTGGACGCGCACGGTTTCGCCTCCGGCACAGACATCCAGGATGGTCGGGTAGGAACGGTCAATGACGCGCTCGCCCGGCGTCCACACGGTGGTGGGATAGCTCCCGTTGCCAGGCAGCTTGTCGATCTGGCCGACGCGCCGCCCATCGCGGTCGATCAGGTGGATGAAGGTGGTCAGGCTGCGCGCCATCGGGCTTTCCCCGCGCCAAAAGAGGCTCACCTGTTTGTCAGGGTTGTCGGCCTGCATCCCCAGCAGCGAAGGCGCGTCTACAAACTGGGCGGTGCGGGTGATGCTGGGCTGGTAGGCAGGGGGCCATTGCGCGGCGGCATCAGCGTCGATGTGGACGACATACAGCAGCACATCGCCGTAGGGGTCAAGCACTGGCTCGGCAGTGACGCCCCAGAGGTCTGCGAGTTGGCGGGCACGGACTTGCTGCTCCGCAGGAAAGGCGTAGACCGCGCCCTGGCCTGGCGGCGGTAAGACAATCGTGTCGCCGGTGTCCACCGATTTGATGCCCAGTTCCCAGCGCAGGAAATAGACAGTAGCGTGCCGGTCCCCCCAAAGCTGCGACAAGTAGACCTGATTGTCGCCCGTGAATTGGTGGAGATAGTCGAGCGCGTCGAGCTTGTCAGCATCGTACATGTAGTAAATGTCGGGCTGGGCCGCAAAACGTACAAAATAATCCCACACCGATTGCCCCGCACTGTAGACGACGATCAGGCTGGCGAGGGCCGGGCCTAACCAGCGCACGGGCCGGTGCAGATGCCACAGCCAATCCAGGCCGAGGCCCGCAGCAGTGAAGATCGCGGGCAGCGCGGGCAGCATGCGCGAGTAGTTGGGTGCGGCTTCGCTCAAGATGGACGGGAAAAGCATCACCAACGCCCAACAGGCTAGCAATGCCAGCGCGTCCTGGTCTGGATCGGGCACGCGGCGCAGCAGCTTGCGTCCCCAGAGGAACAGGCCAATATAGAAGGGGATCGACATGGCAAGGTCAAAGACAGGGCGGCCTGCCAGGTTGTGTGTCCACTCGCGGTCACCGGCAACCGAGAACATGCCGAGGATGTGCAGCACGTTTTCGCCCAACGTCTGCCAGGGGGAATCGCCGCTGACGCGCTCAGCAAAGACGGAGACCTCCGAGGCATGGCCGAAGAAGAATTCGGGGTGGCGATAGAATTCAAGGCCCAACGGCAGAAAGACGGTGAAGGCGGCGATGCCCATGATCAACAGCCCGCCCAGAGGGCTGTCCCACTGCCAACGCCGGTGCTGCGGATACCGCCAGAGGAGCCAGAGGGTAAAGCCGATCAGCACAAAGGGGGCCAGCCGCCCAGTCGGGTGGGTCCACACGCTCAGCCCGGTGAGCAGGCCTGCGCCGAGATAGGCCAGCAGCCGCCTGCGCGGGGTGCGCCCGTGAACGCCCAGCCACGCCAGGCCAAAGGCAGCGCTAAAAAGGGCCGGCATCGAGATGACGCGGATACCGTAGTGGCTGAAGTGAATGTGCCACAAACTGATCGCCAAGACCAGGGTGGTGGACGCTGCGATTGTGCGGCTGTGATGGTGCAGGATGCGCCGGTAGAGCAGATAGGCGACAGGGATGGCAAGCGTCCCCAAGATGGCTGAAGCCAGTCGCAATGTGGTGACGTTGAGGCCCAAGATTGCAACCAGCGCGGCTTGGAAATAGGTATACAGCACCTCGCGCCCGGCGTTGGCAGGCAGGAACAAAGGCCGCTCGCCCTGCAACACCAACTCGGCATCAATGGCGTTAAAGGCTTCGTCGAACTGAAACCCAGGGGGGATCACCCCAAGTTGATAGAAACGCAGCCCCGCGGCGAGGAGGGTCAGGACTAGGAGCAGTAACCAATCTTTTCGCGACCACGCCATGCAATGAAATCCGGCAACTTCTGATGGATGGGAAATGGACCAGGGCGCGTGATGGCGCGCCGAATCTTGACCGCATTGTATCATCAACCCGCGGAAGGGGCATTACCGGGGGGGGCGCTTGGATAGAGGTGGGCAGGCTGCTACGGGGCTTGATCCAGGAGGCGGATAATCGCCATCATGCCAGGAACCAGACGGGCGGCATCGCCAGTGGGCCGCACGGTTACACTGACGGTTTGGGTTGCGGGATCCATTTCTGGCGCGATGATGGCAACCTCCGCCGCGAAGACCTCGTCAGGATAGGCCGGGACTTCGATTTCGGCGGGCTGCGTCACGTAGACCTCGGCAAGCCTGGTCTCCTCGACGGGGATGACGATCTCGACTTGGGGCGAATAGACCACGGCCAGGGGCGTGCCAGGTTGGGCCATCGCGCCAGGGGCAATGGTGACCTGGGCGACGATACCTGGAATGGGGGCGCGCACCGTGGCTTGCTCAAGCTGTAGCTGGGCAAGGTAGAGTGCAGTTTCCGCCCGGCGCACTTCGGCTTCGGCAGCGCGCAGTTGGGCCGGTTCAACACCTTCTTCCAGACGGCGCAGACGGGCGCGCGCGTCGGCCAGATCGGCGTAGGCGGCGGCAACGGCATCGGCATCCGCGCCAGCGCGTAGCTGGTCATAGGCCGCCTGGGCTGCGTCGCGGTCTTGTCTAGCTTGCTCCAGACGGCGCGCTTCGGGCAGCGTGGCGACCAGCGGATTCCAGGAGACTTGATCGTAGGCGGTTTGGGCCACTTTAAGCGCGGTTTCGGCTTGCTGCACCTGCGCTTCGGCAGCGGCCAGTTCTTGTGCGGTCGGCCCTTCCAGCGCGGCCTTATAGGCGGCATCGGCAGCAGCAACCGCAGCGCGCGCCGCTTCGATGTCGGCCTCATCTGCCCCAAGGCGCAGCAGGTCCAGTTGGGCTTGGGCGGCTTCCAGTTCGGCTAATGCCTGGGCACGCTCGGCCTCAAGGCGGGTAGTGTCCAGACGGATCAGGACTTCACCCGCCTTGACTGAATCACCGGGTTCGACGGTTACCTCAAGCACCTGGGCTGTGACCGCTGCGATGAGGGCAGCCTGGCCCCTCGGCACGATCTCGCCGTTGTAGATGAGGGGACCGCTGTTGGCCTGTGCCACGCCTACGGCTTCGCGCAGCGCTTTGTCGACCATCCCGGCGGCTTCTGTTTCGGGCGCGGCCGTTGTGCGCGCTTCTGGCGTGGGCATGGCCGTAGCGGTTGGCGGCTGGGCGGGCCGGTGAAAGGTGCAGCCTGCTATCACAAGCGTCAAGACGACAGGCGCAAGCAAGCGCCGTAGGTGTGGATACCAGCCCAAAACCAAAAATGTGTCCATAGAGGGTGAATCAGTTTCTACTCGATTTACGTATCATGCATAGGGTGAGTTGCGTCGTCATGTATGAGCAGCCCATTCAGCAGCAGGTCGAGGAGTTGGTCTACCACATCGTTACCTGTCTCCTCGGCCAACGTTTGATGGCCGATAAAGCCCTGCAGCATGCCCAACAGGCTTGTGGCGGTCAACTCGACCGGTACGGGGCGCATGACACCGGCGGCAGTGGCCTCGGCAATGATCGCCCTAATTGGCTGGAGAAGCTCTTCCTCGTAGCGCCGGAGCAAGGCGCACACTGGGGCTTCCAACCCCGTAGTATCGCGCAGCGCAGTGAGGATGACCAAGCGGCGTTCCTGATGAAGTTTGAAATAGGTACGGATCACGCGGCGCAACCGTTCGATCACATCGCCTTCACCAGCGGCATATTGGATGCAGCGGCGGGCAATGGCCAGGTCGCGTTCAAGCACATTCAAATAGATGGCGCGTTTATCGTGAAAGTGGTGATAGATGGTACCCTTAGCAAGACCGCTTTGGTGCGCCAGTTCACGCATGGACAGCCCAGCGTATCCATGCTGTAGCAGGAGGCTGCGCGCCGCCTCAAGCACCGCCTCTTTGGAGGCCATGGAAGCATCTGGGGTGGTCACGAAATACGTTCTCCAAGGGCTATTTTGACAAAACTGAGCCTGTATCGCCATAATAAAGGGTCAGGCTCGACCGACCGGTCGGATCGATTGTAACGAGCCGCTAGACCCTTGTCAAAACACCGTACGTCTGTCTAGCTGGGCTGTATCCCCCTACATAGCCCCTCTGCCTATATGTTCGCCAGGCGCCATTCGGATTGCCGGATGAGCCTCTATGTTTGACTCAGATGGAGAGGTTTGCATGGAACGGGAAGAACAGATCACATCCTCTCAGCGGCAGATCCCGTCGACTGCTCAGCGTAAGGTGTGGTTGCCTCCCTTCATTCAAATTCGTGTATTGATTCTTGCGCTGTTGCTGCTGGGCGGGGTGGCGGCATTGCGGTTGGCGACGCCAGCGGCGATGGCCGCGCCACCGGCCCAGGCAGCAACAAACGGTGCGTTGGCGATTGTAGGGGCAGGCGGCACGGCGCTCTATGCTGCCCCCGGCGGCGAGCAGGTCACGACGCTGGCCGCGGGCACTGTGTTGACCGCGGTAGGGCGCAGCAGCGATAACCTCTGGGTCGTGGTGCATCAGCGCGACGGCACTGCCGGTTGGGTCGAGGCCAACGAGGTGGTGTTGTTTGGGCTGGAAGAACTGCCGGTGATGATCGAGGGTGGGCAGCCCGCTGCTCCCGCGGAGGTTCCGGCTGAGGCCGCCACGCCTGGGCAACCCACGCCTGCCGCGCCGGTAAATGGGACCTTGCCGACACCGACCCCGTCCCCGACGCCCAGCCCGACACCGCTGCCGACGGCCACACCCACCCCGTCGCCCACCCCCAGCCCCACACCAACGCCGG
>CAZYQJ010000022.1:0-18639 GCA_964649925.1 uncultured Litorilinea sp. | reverse complement strand
GTTTGGATCGATCACAAAGGACCAATCACACGCCCAGTTGATATTTTGCCCTTCCATGCGCGGCGACACTGGCATGACTGCGGTCCCGTCGTAATCGATGTCCGGGAAGGCCGCATAGTTGGCGATCATCCAGCTACCATACGACGACATTGAGACCATGTTCTGGACGAAGGCATCTTGTGCTTGACCGGCAAACCCCTGGAGGGCGCCGGAGGCCAGGCCGAACCCACCGCAGTATTGCTCGTAGAAGCTCTTAATCCACTCCAGAGTCTCGACCCATTCGGGTTCAGCTAGGAGGCAGGTGCGAAAATCCTCGGTGTAGGTGCGGGCGCCGTTTTCGATGGCGAAGATCAAAAGCTGGTCGCGCAGGCCGGGCGGGAAACCTGGAATAAACCCATACCGCTCGATCTCGTCGCCATTGCGCACGATGAGTTTCTCGGTAAATGAGATCAGGTCGTCCCAGGTGGCAGGGCCCACGTCGGGATCCAACCCGACTTCCTCAAAATGGCGGCGGTTCCAGTAGAAGAAACGAGTGTCGACTACATAGGGCAAGCCGTACAGCGTTCCCTCCCAACTGACTTCCTCTAGTTGTACGGCTGGGAAGTCCTCGCGTAGGAGGCCGTCGCGCTCGAAGAGATCGTCAATGGGCCGGTACAGGTTGCGCGAGGCGAACTGGCGAAAGGTGTGGCGATTCTGGTAGGCAACATCCGGCCCAGTTCCCGCCGCCACGGCTGTCACATATTTGGGGTTGCCGTAGACGGCTTCACCGAGTTCTGCTAACGCCAGTTCAATGTCGGGGTTGGCATCCTCAAAGGCTGATTGTACCCCTTGATATTCAGGCCCTGTGGCCCACCAGACGTTGATGGTGGTGCGCTCCCCTTCCGCCGGTTGCGCCTCATCCCCTGCTGCAGACCCGGTACCGGGTGTCGTAGCCGGGGCACAGGCTGCGCCAAGCAAGGCTATTCCTGTCAGACCAGCGGCATGCTTGAGGAACACTCGTCGACTGACTTGCATTTCAACCTCCTTTTGGTGTGTGGGTGACACAAGTGCGTAAGGCACACACGAACAACAGACACCTGCATAGAAAGTTCGAGCAGATTGGCGCGCTAATGGGCCAATGTGACTATGCATGAACAAACAGTACCGGCATGAACACCCTTGGTAAGGAGGTGTGACAGCAGCACACGCTTACACTGGGGCCCGTCAGCGAGGTCCATGTGAGTGGATATGGCGTAGACTTAGGTTTTCGGATGGATTAGGGAGCTTGAATGATTTCTATTGCTACAATACTATTGTTAGCAATACTTGTGTCTATAGTACAGGGTAGATTTGGCGTCGACAAGTACTTTGCTCCGGAAGTGCTCCGATGGCAGTCCCAACTCCCAAGGCTGGAGATCGGAAGTGAGTGCATCCAAATGACGTATGACGACTTTGCAGCCGGGGTACAGGAGGTGTTGAGCCACCTCTATGATGCGGCGTTTTTGCAGCGACATCGCATTCTGTCGATGATTTCCGAAGGCGAAGATGATTTACGACGGATTCACGAGACGCGGCGAACGCTCCTTTCAGCGATCCGTGCATTGCGCCCGGCAGCCGGGGTCCCAGCGGAAGCTCCGGACTGGCGAGCGTATAAGATACTGCACTTTCGCTATATAGAAGGCCTAAGCCCAAGTGAAGCGATGGCGAAGGTCGGGCTGAGCAAAAGTCAGTTCTTTCGTGAGCAGGCGCGCGCCCTGGATCTGCTCGCGCAGGCGCTCTGGCAATCGCATGTCGTGCGTGACCTGAGCCATGATCTACAGCCCCAGGAAGACGACAGCGGTGACGCCGATCTGGACCGAGAGCGGCTTGCTCAGATCGAGGTTGATCGGCTGTGTGCCAGTGCGACTTGGCAGCCGGTCGAAGTTGGGCATGTGCTGGCGGACCTGCGCCCGCTGTTGGTACCGCTGGCCCAAGTCAAACGGGTGGAGATCGTCTTTGCCCCGTCAGATGACTTCACCATCCTGCACGGCGATCCCAGCCTGCTCCGACAGGTGATATTGAACCTGGTCTCCTACGCGTCGGATATCGGCGGGGCCAGCATGATCGAGATTTTTGCCTTTGCCAATGGCATGGGCCAGGGGATTCGAGTGTCCGTGTGCCGCGCTGGGCAAGGGGCGGGTGAACCGTCCGGGATCTCGTCGCGGGTGGGGGTGGGTCTGGAAGTCTGTCGCAGGCTGATGGCAGCGATGGGAGGGGAGATTGAGATCGGGCCAAGCGGCGCCGATCCCTGGAGTGCCAGCTTGGTCTGGCGATCTGAAAAGGTTTCGACCTTGCTCGTTGTCGATGACAATGAACGGTTCCATCATCTGTGCCGGCGCTATTTGAGCGCGTACCGGTGGCAGGTCGTGGGCGCAACCACGGGACAGGAGGCGCGCCAGATCTTGGCGCATCAACGACCTGATGCCATTCTGCTTGATATTATGATGCCAAATGAGGATGGATGGCAGTTTCTGGCGGCCCTAAAAGAGAACGAACCTACGCAAGATGTACCTGTCATCATCTGCTCAGTCTTGAATGAACCCGAGTTGGCTGGCATGCTTGGGGCCTCTACCTATCTCACCAAGCCCGTCACACAGCGGGCGTTGCTTAACGCCTTATCTCAGGGCGATCCAGATCATACCAGCCTGGAGCCAACGTGTTGATCATGGCGGACAGCGTTTGAATGAATTCGCCTAGTTGAAAACCGCGCGGGCGCTCGATCTGAACCGAGTCCGAAATCCACAGGTCGCCGTGGTCTTGACCGCGTGCTGAGACCAAGATCACAGGAATATCGCATAGAGTAGGGTCGCCGGCCATGGCGGTGAGTACCGTCTGTCCATCCACCTCGGGCATGATAAGGTCGAGTAAAACTAGATCCGGTTTGGCTTCACGCATGCGTCTCAGCGCTTCTTCGCCATTATAGGCCTCCACGCAGAGACAGTCGGTGAGTTGAGATTGCAGCATGCGGAGGAAGAGACGCACGACTTCCGGATCATCATCCACGATCAAGATGCGATGGGTCGGTATGTGTAGAGAGTCAATGGCGGCCAATAGTTCGCTCCGCGAGACCGGTTTGACCAATAGGTATTGTGCGCCCAGCCGATTGGCAAGAGACGTGTTGCTTGGCAGCGAGAAGCGAATGGTCAGCAGATCGTCGGGCAGATTATCGCCTGAGATCGCTTGGTCAGTGAGGATGGCGAGTGCGTGTAGCTCGCTGGCCCTCGCGATCCCTTCATCGACATCCGGCGCGCCGACGATACGATACCCATCCAAGTGCCTACGGAAGAGCGCAACTGCGCTCGGGTCAGGATGGATCACCACAAGGATGCGCTCCGAAGCCCCTAAGCGGACAAGAGGCCGGTAGCGTTCCGTCCGCTGGCTGTGGCGCGCGCCGTCAAAGGGAGCACGGGGCAGTGTAAACCAGAACGTTGTCCCCACTCCGGGCGTGCTTTCGACGCCCATGCGACCGTGATGGAGTTCCACAAATTTCTTGCTGATGGGCAGCCCCAGCCCCGAACCGCTGTGCCACTCCGAAAAAGGCTGTTCCGTTGTGCGGAACTCCTGGAAGACCTGGGGTAGATCCTGCGCCGAGATACCCATACCGGTATCGGATACGCGCAGCAGGATTTCGTTGTCCTGTGGGGTTACATCTACGGCGATCCAGCCCTGTGTCGTGTGGCGTGCGGCATTTACCAAGAGGTTGAGAAGAACCTGGCGAACGCGCAGCCTATCGATCCAGAGGGGTTCAATTGAATCATCGACACGCACGCGTAGCTGCAGCCCCTTGGCGACGATGTAATCATGCACGATCGCAACTGTCTCCTGAATCAGCGCGTCGAGCCGCACTTCTTCCCGGGTAAGCGCAATGCGGCCAATTTCGATCCGGGCCAAATCCAGGACGTCATCGACCAGCGCTAGCATGTGTTGTGCGCTATGATAGACCGTTTCAAGATCGCTTCGATAGGGACCCGGCAGTTGCACGCCGCCGTAGCTCTCCGGGGAGAGCGTCATCATCTCGGTAAAGCCCGCGATCAGGTTCAACGGTGTGCGCAGTTCGTGGCTGACGTTGGTGACAAACTCTGTCTTGAACTGCTCTGCGTCTTCGGCTGCTCTCCGGGCTGCAGTTAAGGCTGCATTGGCCCGCTCCAGTTGATAGTATGCTTTATCGAGGTCCTTGAACAACTGCGCGAGTTGTGCACGATGTTGCCTCGCCTCTTCCATGTTTTGCCGGGCCTGGGTAAATCCGGCAACGGTCCATTGGATGACCGTGAAGAGCGATCGGGAGGAAGCCCATCCCATTACAAGGGTCACCGCGCCGGCGACGGATGGCAGCACGGCATGGGCTGCGGAAGGCATGATAGGAGAAATGCCGAGAAATAGCCACAGCGAGGCACTGATGACTAGACCTTCGAGGAGCAATCCACCTAACCACCCGATGCTGATTGTGGAGAGTAGGGGCAGGAGTGGATACAGGATGGTGAGGTAGGGCCACTGAAAGAGATAGATGGCACTCGTGAGGGCGGCGAACAGGCCGCAATAAAACAGGAGTTGTGCAAGGAGAAGCCGCTTGTGGACCATCATCCATGTGCCTAGGCAGACACCCCCTACGATGGCGGTGACGATCCAGGTGTTCCAGCGAACCGAGTCAGTGCCGGCCATCGTAGCAACTAAGTGCCAAGCCAAGTAGAGTCCGCCGATCACTACGATAAGGCCGCGGGTAGTCTCTTCCAGGAGTTGATCACTTGATTCTGCTAGGTCTGGAGAAGTGTTGGCCAGATCGCGCCCGATTTGCCACACAATCAGCCTCCTCTCATCCGCTGGCAGCGGAATACAAAGGATCCACTACCAGCATACGCTGTGGGCGGAACTTTATGTTCGGCCTCTGTCACTTAGCCAGCCGCTTAGCCTGGCGAGTCTACCCTGAATGCAGGCGGATGTCCAGGGCTATAGATCGCCCTGCCCTCATCGTCGGCACTTGCTGTGCTGCGACATGATCGACGGCTTTCTTCACCCGTTGGGTTATTTCCTCTTGACCGCGTGCTTGTCTATTGAGGGGCGGCTAGGGGTAGAGCAGTACGCTTGTCCTGGCGCGTCGAGCGAGGGAAGCCGCTATCGGATGGGCCGCGTCTATGGCTTGTTTTATGAGGAATCCCGCCTTGTTAGCTACACGGGCGCGGGTGGTACAATAGCGATATAGCGGTTGTTGCCCGCAAATGTCCGGATGAACGATCGTCCTTTGGCTGGACTTGCCTGCGCTCATTCCCTCTGCATCGGCCGCGCTGCCAGGTTGCCGAGCGCAAAGAGCAGCGCAAAGTAGAGCCAGAGCATGAAGTTGGTCTTGGCCCCCAGCGAGACCGCATCCAGCAGCGAAAAGACTGTCTGCCCGGCCAGTCCGCCCGCCAGCCCAATCACCCACGCCCGCACTTGAGGGCGCGACCGTGCCACGGCCACCAACTGCACCGCCGCTGCCAGGTAGACCGCCATCAAACTGATCATGCCCAGCAAGCCAAAGTCCAGCCCGGTCTGCAAGAAGAGGTTATGGGCATGGCCGATATCATAGTCGGGCGCGATGTCGAGGTTGTAGAAGAGCGGGGCGATAGCGCGAAAGGTGCCCAGCCCCATGCCCGTGAAGGGGAAGTCGGCCAGCCCCCACAGCGCCATCGTCCACACACGCTGGCGAAAGCCGAGGCTAGTTGTGCCGCCCAGTGCGGCGGCGGCCGGGGCATCACTCAACAGGTCGAGCCAGCCTGTAGGCGCAAAGGGCAGCAGTACCGCCACCCCTACCGCCAGTGCGGTCAACAGGATACGGCCCCAACGCCAGGGGACGAGCGCCATCACGGCCAGGCTGGCCGCCAGCCCCAAGAGGGCAGCGCGCGACTGCGTCAGGACCATTACCGCCAGCACCAGCGCCGCCGCAGGCAGCAGCAGCCAGATCCAGCGCGGCAGGCGGCGCACACGTAGGCCAGCCACGACCAGCGTTAGCATCAGCGGCAGCGCATAAAGCAGCGTCCCGGCGACCTGGTTGGGGTGGAAGCCGCTCTCTGCGCCGCGGAAGATACCGACCAGCAGCGGCGGGATCTGATCGATCAGCAGGCGCAGCGCCGGAAACTTATACAGCCACTCGATGCCAAACGGGGCGAGCAGGGAGATACCCGCCGCCGCCGCAAAAAAGCCGCCCGCGATCCAGTGCAGCCAGCGCCACGAACGGCTGCCGTGGGTGACCAGCGCCCAAAAGAGCGCGAAATTCCAGAGCAAGATCAGGACGCGCGGCCAACTGTACTGGTCACGCAGCGGGGGCGGCGCAGCCCACAACGCCAGCGGCAGCAAAAGCAGCAGCAGGTCGAGCGCCGGTGTAGCAGGCGTAGCGGCGCGCCAGATGCCCAGCCGCCAGCGCCGCCAGATCGAGCCCGCGGCCAGAAGCGCCAATGCCAGCACGCGCGCCCAGGTGGGAAAGTAGTGCGGAAAGTAAAGCAGCGGTGCGCTGCACGCCAGCACGCCGATATCCACCCAAAAGGGGTCGACCGCAGCCCCGATGTACGCCAGAGGACGAGGCTGCGCAGGCATCCCCCCCTTGTCTGCTCGTACCTCCTGGTTTGAATGATCCACGCTAGACAGATCCAAGTTCTCCAGCGCACATGCCCATAAAAGCGAACAGCACAGCGCGATGTGAGCGGCGGCTCCTACACCCGTACCGCCGCCGCTTGTTCAGTGTCTCGCCGCAGACGGTCTGCATCTGGTCAAAGTGGGTTGCCAGCAGGTGGTGCTGTTTCTTTGTCGGCGCAAGCCGGTGCATGATAATAAATCATGCCACTGTTGTTTGAAGAGTACAAACAAATGGGGATACAGGAAAATGTGCCCACAGCCAGGCGCCGAGGGCGGAGACCGCTTAACGCCCTAATCGAGCGCGTCCATAATGCGGTGACGTTCCTCGTGATAGATCTCCTCGGTGACTCCTGCCTTCCAGTAGGGTACGGCATAGACAGCACTGCGCGGCAGAACTCGCTCAGTGCGCAGGTAGGTGCGGATTGCTTTGACCGCGGCATCTTCCCCGGCGACCCAAGCGAAGATTGCGCCCACCTCTGGCCATGGCTGGCTGCGCACGGCATCTAGGAGCAGCGTCGTCTGACCGGGAAGTGCCTGGTTACGGTGTAGCCAGATGAGTCTCACCTGTTCCGGCGCATGAATGGCTTGCTCTTCTACGGCATCGGCTACCTCAATCAAAGCACAGCCACGAGCCGCACGCGGCAGCATCTCGAGATGGGCCGCAATGGCAGGGAGTGCGCTCTCGTCGCCTGCAAAGAGATACCAGTCGGCCACTGGGATCGGGTCACGCCCCATGGGTCCGGCAATGCCCACAAATGCGCCTGGCTGCGCGTTTCTGGCCCACTGCGCCGCTGGACCGCCAGATGTGTGCAGCACAAAATCTAGGTCCAACTCACCTGTATCGGCGTCAAAGCGACGGACGGTATAGGTGCGGGAAAAGGGGCGCACATCGGCTGGCGGCCATTGAGGGCCGTTTGGGCCAAGGCTGGGCAATACCGGCTTCTCCTGCCCTGCACGAGGAATGAATACCTTAATAGGCGCGCCTTGGCGATCAGTGGGGAAGCCAACCAGTTCTTCGCCACTGAGGGTGATGCGCCGCATGTGAGGCGTCACATCGGCGACACGCACGACCTGGAGCATGCGGGGTGGGGTGCGGCGGGGTTGGGCTATTGTAGGTTGCTCGTCGTTACTCATTTGATAATCCTTCTGATAATACGTGACCATAGACAGCACCAAAGCCCGGACAGGCGTCGCGCTGTCTATGGTCATATCGTGCGCTGCTTACTCTAGCGCGGCCTGAATCTCATCCACCATGGCCGCGAAGCTGCCAAGACCGTTGCTGACCAGATACCAATTTGCCGGGTCAAGATAGACCAACTTGTCGTTAGCCCAGGCTTGCGTCTGATGAACCAACTCGTTGTCCATCACGACCTCAGCGGCCTCTGTGCCCTGACCGATCGCAGAATCGCGATCGATGACAAAGAGGATGTCAGGGTCATGCTCCAGAATGAACTCGAAGGAGATGGCATCCCCGTGGGTCGCGGCTTCGATGTCTTCCACCACGGGGGCAACGCCCAGCAGATCATGGATGACGCCGAAGCGGGAGCCTGGGCCATAGGCGGTTACTTTCCCGCCGCTGGTCATGACGATGAGTGCGTTTTGCCCGCTCGCGCTGGCAGCTTCCTGGACTTGTTCAATCGACGATTCGATGGCGGCGAGACGCTCGGCAACCTCTGTCTCTTTGTCAAAGATGATGCCGAGATTGGTGGCGCTGGCCTTGAAGCTTTCCAGGAAGTTCGCCTGGTCAACGGTCACGTCAATCGTGGGCGCAATCTCGGCAAGGTCGGCATAGACGCCAGCCGAACGCCCTCCGACGATGATCAGGTCGGGCCGCAGTTGGTTGACCAACTCGTAGTCCGGCTCAAAGAGCGTACCGGCATTTTCATACGCATCCCCGCGGTATTTCTCCAGGAAGGGCGGCAGCGTTTCTTGGGGCACTGCCGCGACGGGCACACCCAACTGGTCGAGGGTATCGAGCGCGCTGTAGTCGAAGACGACAACGGTTTCGGGATTTTTGGTAACGGTGGTTTCACCCTGCGCATGGGTGATGGTGACGGTATCGCCGGTGTCACTGGCGGTTGCTGCGCTGCCCGGCTCAGTCTCCGCTGTCTGCATGGATGCGGAGGAGACGGGGACAGCACAGGCACTTAGGAGAAGGGAGAGCATAACCAGCAATCCGGCGATCGCGATAGGCTGCTTAACGACGTACTTCTGCATGGGTTTCCTTTCTTGCAAGCGATAACTTGGATGTGTAGTTACAGATAAAAACACCCGCCGCCCATTGCGAACTGGCTGCTGGGTACGATTTGCCAGTAGGCCAAAGGTCCCGTGAGGGAGCTAGGCTAGGTGAAATAGACGCCAATGCGGTTGCCGTGGATGACCTCAACGGGGATGTTCATGTCATAGATCGTGTGCAGGACGCTGCCATCGATGATCTGCGCGGCGGGTCCTTCGCTCACAATCCGCCCATCTTTGAGGGCAACGATGTGGTCTGAATGGCAGGAGGCAAAGTTGATGTCGTGAATGACGATCACGATTGTCTTGCCCAATTCCGTCACCATCCGCCGCAGGACGCGCATGATCTGCACCGAATGGCGCATGTCGAGATTGTTCAGTGGCTCGTCGAGCAGGATGTAGTCGGTATCCTGGCAAAGCACCATTGCCACAAAGGCACGTTGTCGCTGCCCGCCGCTCAGTTGATCGAGATAGCGATCTTGCAGTTCTTCCATCTCCATATAGCGGATGGCTTGATCGACATGCTGCCAGTCCTCATGTGTGAGCCTGCCCTGCGAATAGGGAAAGCGCCCAAAGCTGACCAACTCACGCACCGTCAGGCGCACGCTGACATGGTTATCCTGCTTGAGGATCGAAACCTTCTTGGCTAGTTCGCTGCTCTTGGCCTGTGTCACTTCAACGCCGTCGATCCAGATCTCGCCGCTGTCGCGCGTGAGCAGGCGGCTGATCATCGACAGCAAGGTGCTTTTGCCCGCGCCATTGGGACCGATAAAGGAAGTGATCTTGCCTTTGGTGATGGTGAGCGAGACGTTATCGACCACGGTTTTCGGACCGTATTTTTTGGTGACGTTGCGTACTTCAATCACGCGCGGGTCTCCTTCAGCAACAGAACGATAAAGTAAAGGCCGCCGACAAAGTTGACGATCACGCTCAGGCTGGTGGAGAAGGTAAAGACCCGTTCCACCAGCAGTTGGCCGCCGACCAGCGCAATGACGGCGATGAGCGCAGCGGCAGGCGCGAGATAACGATGACGGTACGTCGACATGAACTGGTAGGCGAGGTTGACGACCAGCAGGCCAAAGAAGGTGATTGGCCCAACCAACGCCGTGGAAATTGAGACGAGAATGGCGACGACGATCATGATGCGTCTGACCAACGCGCCGTGGTCGAGCCCCAGGTTGACAGCATGATCACGCCCCAGCGACAGGACATCGAGCGCATGGGTAAAGCGCAGGGTATAGGCAAATGTCAGCAAGACGCCAGCAGTAGCGATGAGCAGGAGGTTTTCATTCACACTGTTGAAGCTCGCAAACATTCTGTCCTGCAAGACTGTAAACTCATTTGGGTCAATCAGACGCTGCAAGAAGGTCGTCACGCTGCCAAAAAACGTACCAAAGATGACGCCAACCAGCACCAAGAAATAGAGATTGCGCCCCTCGCGCTGAAAGAGCCAGCTATAGAGCAGCAGCGCAAAGCAGATCATGAGGCCGGTGTTGGCGAAGAAGTGAACGTTGTCGTCCATTACGGCCAGCGTCATCGCGCCAAAGACGAACACGATCACCGTCTGGATGAGCATGTAGAGCGAGTCAAAGCCGATGATGCTGGGCGTCAGGATCTTGTTGTTGGTCACCGTCTGGAACAGAAGCGTCGAGTAGGAGACGGCAGACCCTACGACGACGATGGCGGCAACCTTGCGGGCGCGGCGTGGCAAGGCGAAATCCCACTGTCCATTCACGTCAATGGTTAAGAAGAGCAGGATCATCACCCCTGCCAGCAGCGCGAGGACAAGCAAGTTGCCGTTGAGGCGCGCAGCTAGACGAAGCCGGGCCGGGATAGGAAAGGCAGTGCGCGACGCTGGCGCGGCGGTTTCAAGGATGTTATCGAGTCGCATAGACACCTCGGCGCAGGATGAGGAGAAGGAAGAATCCACTGCCGATCACACCCACCACGGTACCGATAGGGATCTCGTAGGGATAGCGGATCGTGCGTCCAATGATGTCGCTGGCGAGGACGAAAATAGCGCCAAACAACGCCGTATACGGCAGGACTTTCTTGAGATTGTCGCCCATCAGCATGGTCACCACATTGGGCACAATCAAACCCAAGAAGGGGATAGCGCCCACAGTCAGCACGACGACCGAGGTGGTGAGTGCGATCAATCCTAGCCCCGTGTTCATGACCTGCGTATAGTTCAGCCCCAAGTTCATGGCAAACTCCTCCCCCATGCCCGCCAACGTAAAGCGGTCGGCAAAGAGATAGGCGGCTATCGTGACAGGCACGGCGATGTAGAGCAGTTCATAGCGCCCGCGCAAAATGCCTGAAAAATCGCCATTGGTCCAGGCGCTGAGCGTTTGCAGCAGGTCATAGCGGTAGGCAAAGAAGGTCGTGATGGAGCTGACGACACCGCCAAACATGATGCCGATGAGGGGAACCACGATGACATCTCTGAGTTGAACGCGCTCGAGGATCTTCAAGAAGATCATAGTTCCGCCAAGCGCAAAGACAAACGCGATGATCATCTTGTGCAGAAGCGAAGCGGAACTGAAGAAGAGGATGGAGACAAAGATGCCAAGGGTGGCGGATTCCACCGTTCCCGCCGTGGACGGTGTGACAAACTTATTGCGGGCCAATTGCTGCATGATCAGGCCCACGACGCTCATCCCCATACCCGCCGTCAAAATGGCAATCAAACGGGGAATACGACTAATGAGAAAAACCTGCGTCTGCTCATCTTGTCCCGTCAGCAGTCCCCACGGCGTGATCGTCCGCACACCCACAAAGAGCGAAACAAGCGACAAGCCAAGTAAGATGGCGACAACGATAGATACTGTTCCTCTTTTCACAATCATTCCACGGTTTCTAGACGCGTTTCTATTGATCCGCAGTGATCCGCGACAGGTGATGACCTTTGTAGGACAGATCATGACCGTTTACGAAAGCACAGCAGACGCTCTGCGGATGGACTTGAGCCGTAAATGCACGGCTGCCCAAGTCTTTTGCGTGACCGGCAGATGCTTTTGGAAGCCCTCGCCTATGCCTGGGGCGATGTCGTCGGACAGTTTAACATGGTTTTCGACCTGATCGGCACGCATTTTTCGCCACGTGCAGTGCAATTACGTTTAGAATATCTATTAGCTCAGTTAGGTGGAGACTTAACCCTAGTTAAGTCGTTGAGCCTGTTTATTCACTTGAGATTCCGGCCAAAACCAGATGCCGGGTTCGCCCGCCAGGGCAGGTATAATAGGGCCAGGAGACAACCGGGAACAACACAGGAGTCTGCCATGAGAGCCACATTTGCGCTGCTGGCCGACAGCGAAATCCACAACCTGGTGCGGAAATTAGCCTGGGACGCGCACGCTCACTACCGCACCGGGGCGATGGTCGCTCGCCTGCCGCCCCATGTCTCGCTCAAGCAGCCGTTTCACGTTAAGGATCTCGATGGCCTAGAAGCCTATATGGACGGCTTCGTGCAGTCGATCGCGCCGCTGCGCGTGCAGTTGACCGAGCTTCAGCTTCACCCCCTCGTCTTTGAAGGCACGACCTACGGCCTGCTGTGGATCGACGTCCAGGAGACACCCGACCTGCGCCGGTTGCATGACCGGCTCAACCAGGAATTGAGCCAACGGTTTGAGAATACGCAGGCGGATTATGATGGCGCGGCCTATCACTTTCACATGACCGTGGCGATGGGCGGGCAGCCCATCGAGGTGTACCGCACCCTGTACAACGCCATCCCCGATCACCAGATCAACCGCCAGTTTACGGCGCGCGAACTGGTGATGTTTGTGTATGATGATTACATTGGCCCGCTGGGGGAATTTATGACCTACAAGATCCTGCCGCTGGCAGGCTAGGGCGCTTGGCAGCAGCCCTAAAATGGCTGATACCCGGATACCGCATGAGGTGGTACACTTTGAGCGCGGCAACATGAGATCTGTTTTGAGCGATGACCGTACCGGTAGGCAGACAGCGATGTAGAGCGGAGGGATGAAGCATGGGAGAGGTGAAAAAGGTCGGGCTGCTCGTCGGTCGCGAGTGGAGCTTTCCCCCGGCGTTCCTCGAAGAAGTCAACAGCCGCGATGCCGGGGTAGCGGCAGAATATGTCATGCTGGGCGGCACGCGTATGGACGAGCCATGCCCCTATGCCGTGCTAGTCGACCGCATCAGCCACGAAATCCCCTACTACCGCACCTATCTCAAAAACGCCATGCTCCAGGGGGCCTATGTGATCAACAACCCCTTCTGGTGGAGCGCGGATGACAAGTTCTTTGGGGCCAGCCTGGCGACCCGGTTGGGCGTTGCCTCGCCCAAGACCCTGGCGCTGCCGATGAAATCCTACCCCGAAGGCGTAGTCAGCGAAAGCCTGCGCAACCTCCAATACCCGCTCGACTGGCAGGCCATCACCCGCTATGTAGGGCTGCCCGCCATGCTCAAGGATGCCTGGGGCGGCGGTTGGCGGCATGTCTACCGCGTGGATACCCTGGACGAGTTGATCTACGCCTATGACCAGACGGGCACGCTGTGCATGATCTTGCAGGAATTTATTGAGTGGGACCAGTATGTGCGCTGCCTCTGCGTGGGCCAGGACAACGTCATGCCCATCAGGTATGACCCCAGCGAACGGCGCTATGAGGTGGACCCGGACTATCTTGCCCCGGAGGTGCAGGCGCGGGTGATCCGCGATGCAAAGACGCTCAACCGCGCCCTGGGCTATGACATGAACGGCATCGAGTTTGCCATTCGCGACGGCGTGCCCTATGCGATTGACTTCCTCAACCCCGCGCCCGACATGGACATCAACAACATCACGCCCCACTACTTCGACTGGGCGGTCAAGGCGATGGCCGACCTCTGCATCGAGATGGCCCACCACCCCAAACCGCAGCGCACAGAGATGCACTGGGCGCGCTTCTTGTCTCCAACCCATGACTAGGACAGCGGAGATCCTGGCCTATACGCTGCGCCATGGGGACGCGGTCAGCGACCACACGCTCAACCTGGCGCGCATCCTGGCCGCGACGGGCTGGGAAGTGCGTATCCTAATCAACGATGCGGGGGATGCGCCGCCCGCCGACCTGCCCGCCGCGGTGGCGTTGGGGCGCACAGCCCCTGCCCGCGCCGAGGCCGACCTGACCATCCTACAATATCCCATCTGGTATCCGCTGGCTGAACGCTTTCGCAGCACCGCGGGGGCGCGCCTCTTTTGGTATCACGGGGTAACCCCGGCGGCCTATGCCAGCGACAGCCAGCGCTACCGGCTGGAGACCGCGGCGGCGCGCACCGATTTGGCCTGGCACGCCCACCTGGCCGTGGCGGATAGCCCCTTTGGCGCGAGCGAGTTGGCCCATCACGCCGGGCTGGACCCTGCCGCTGTGGAGGCAGTTCCCCTGGGGCTGGACATCGCCCGCTTCGCCGAGCCCGCCGATCCCGCCACCCTGGCCGCACTGCGCACCCGGCATGGCTTGGCGGGCCAACAGGTCATGGTCTATGTGGGCCGCCTGACGCCATCCAAAGGGCTAGACCTGCTGGTGGCAGCGCTGGCGCAGCTGCGTCCGGCTTACCCTCGCCTCCACCTGATCATCGTGGGCGACCCTGCCGCCAACACCCAGGCCGCGGCCACAGCGGCGCAGCTACGCGGTCAAGCCGCCTCGCTTGGGGTGGCGGGCGCGGTGACCTTCGCCGGGCGCGTGCCTGCCGTCCCGCCTTACCTGCATCTGGCTGACCTCTGTGTGCTGCCCAGCCGTCATGAGGGCTTTGGCGTGCCGGTCGTAGAAGCGATGGCCGCGGGTACGCCGGTCGTGGTGACAGCCGTGGGCGCGCTGCCCTGGCTGGCCGAGGGCGACTCCGGGCCAGCCGCGCTCGTCGTGCCGCCCGAACGGGCCGACCTGCTGGCCGCGGCCATCGCCCGCCTGATCGACGACCCAGATCTGGCGGCAGCACTGGCAGCGCGCGGCCGCATACGCGCCCAGGCATTTAGCCTCGACCGCTTCCAAAGCCGCACCCTGGCGGCCGTCGACCGCTGCCTGGCGGCCGCCGCGCAGCCCGCGACCAGTGTCGTGGACGCGCCGCTGCTGGCCCAGGCCGACATCGCGCGCCGCGACGACCCAGTGCAGTCACAACGGCGCGGGGTGGGGCCGCTGGTCACCTGGCTGCGCCGCCACGCCACCAGCCATTTCAAAGAAGCCTATCTGGATCTGCTGGTGGAGCGGCAGGTCGCCTTCAACCGGCGGGCAGCGCGACGGCTGTACGAGATTGAACGCGACCTGGCTGAAGTGCGCGCCGCCCTTGCCCGCCCTGACCATCCTCCCCACGCTTAGCCGCCTATGCCGCCTGACCTGGCCCACCTGATGGCCCAACTCCTCAACCCCTACGACCTCTATGAACGGCATGCAGTCGCCGGAGGGCTGCTGCAGCGGCTGGTGGGGCCGCCCCCGGCGACGGTGCTGGACGTGGGCGGCCGCGCTGCGCTGCTGGCGGGCTATGTGCCCTATGACGTGGTGGCAATCAACCCGGACACGAGCGGGCATGTGGTGGGCAGTGGCACGACGCTCCCCTTTGCCGACCGCTCGTTTGACGCCGTGGTGAGCATCGACACGCTGGAACACCTGCCGCCCGCTGCCCGCGCCCCGTTTATCTGCGAATGCCTGCGCGCGGCGCGGCGTGGGGTCGTGATGGCTGCGCCGCTGGGCAGCCCGGCCCATGCCGCATCCGAACGAGACCTGGATGCACTGCACCGCCAGGTGCATGGCCTGCCCCATCCCTACCTGGCCGAACACATTGCCTACGGGCTGCCCACGCTGGCGGACATCACGTCCTGGCGAGACCTGCCCGGCGTAACCGCCAGCCGCGCCGCCTTTGCGGGTGATTTTCAGTGGCAGGCCGCCGGGTTTGCACGCGCCATCCGCGCCCACCAGCGCACGCGCCTCCAGCGCGCCGCCATCCAGGGCTGGCATCAACTCTCCTCGCTGGCGATCTGGCATCCCGTCCGCCTCGCCGATACGCCGCAGCCTACCACCAACCGCTTCTATCTGGTGCTGGAAAAGGAGAGATAGGGCGTAAGGGGCGGGATCGGGTGTCTGTGCCGGTTGGTTACTGCGCTGTGGTGGGGCCGCGATAGTCGCCCGACACGCAGACCTGACCGCTGAGCAGCGTGGGCCAGCGGTTACGCAGACGGCCCCAGCGCGCGCCGATGCCAAGCCGCCGCTGCGGTTCAAACCCGGCGATGCGGTAGAGGATTTCCACCTGGCGGAAGGTGAAGTAGTGGAGATGGCCGGCGTCGAGCATCAACGTCTGCTCTGGGATGGGGCTGAACCCCTCGTTGGGATACCAGGGCAGCGCCGTATTGGGGGCTTTGCCCATCAAGATACGCAGCCGCTGGGGTAAGAAGGCGACGTTGGGGGTCACCGTCACCAACTGCGTGCCCGGCCGCGCCAGGCGCGCCAGCGTGCGCATGGCGGCGATCACGTCCACAACGTGCTCGATCACGTCGGCCCAGACAATACAGTCAAAGGGCGGCTGCACCTGCGCCTCGACCTCCTCGAGCGCCGCGGCGATGACCGTGCAGTTGGACAGGTGGCGCAGGTTGGTGCGGGCGCGCGCCGCGCGGATGGGCGACAGTTCGACCCCCACCACCTCGCTGTAGTGCGGGGCCAGCGCGGCCATCACCTCGCCCGCGCCGCAGCCGATCTCAAGCAGCCGTCCCCCAGGCCGGGCCAGATGCACCAACGCTTCCCGGCGATCCTTGGGCCATTTCCCGACCACGACCGGCGCGAGCGGCGGCGCGGCGGCAGCAGCCTCGTTGGCGTAGAGCCGGTCATAGCTCTGGTCCAGCCGGTGCGGCTGGGGTCTCTCAGCCATGCGATCCCTCCGATCGCCGTGCGGCCAGCACCTGGTCATAGACGGCGCGCACCTGATGCGTGACCCGATCCCAGGTATAGCGGGCCATCACCTTGGCCTGGCCTGCCGCGCCCATGCGCGCCGCCTGATCCGGGTTGGAGAGCAGCACGACAATCGCCTGCGCCAGGCTGGCCGGGTCGGGATAGCGAAAGATCAGGCCATCTACGCCCGGCGTGATCACGCTCGGCACCGCGCCCACATCGCCGCCGATCACCGGCTTGGCGCAGGCCCAGGCCTCGACCAGGGCAATCGCAAACGACTCGTTGATCGACGGGTGCGCCACCAGGTCGGCGGCGGCCAGCAGTTGCGGTTTTTCCTCCTCGGCGAAGTTATGCACAAAGGTAATCCGGTGCTGCTGGTCGGGCGGCAGGCCGCGCACCAACGCCTCCAACTGCGGCGTGTAGGAGGTGCGCGCCCCGGCCAGCAGCAAGCGCGCCCGCGGGTAGACGCCCCAGACCAGCGGCATGGCACGGATCGCCAGGTCGATCCGTTTGAGCGACGACTGGCGCGCCAGCACTGCCACGACCGGGTCATCACCCCAGCCATAGCGACGCCGCATCGCCGCGCCGTCTGCCTGGGCATAGGTCGCCGCATGGACGCCGCCGCCGATGACGTGCATCTTGGCCGGGTCAACCCCGCGTGCGGCCAGATAGCTGCGTTCGTGTTCGGTGTGTGCAATATAGGCATCGGCGCGGCGGATGGCCTCGATCATGTTCTGCCGGTCATAGCCCCAGCGGTCCGCTGTGTGGATAGCGCCCAGCAGCACGACCGGCTTGCCCGCGCGCCGCGCCCCGGCCACCGCATAGTACATGTGCAGAAAGGGAAAGGCCGTGGCAAAGACCAACTCGGACTCATGGGCGGCGATGGCCTGGGGAAATTCGCGGATGATCGGGCCGATCTCGATGGTCCGCAGCCAATCGTTGTAGGGCAGGTTGAGCCGTCTGCTGCCGCGCGCCAGCAGCCCGCGTACCCGCTGCATCCCGGCGTAGACCCGGAAACGGCGCACCGTCACCCCGTTGATCTCCTCCACCCCTGTGGGGAGCACCGGCCAACGCCCGCGCCAGAATGACTCGGCATTGTAGTTGGCACTGGTATAGACCGTCACCTGGTCCCCGTAACGGGCGACCATCTGCTCGGAGAGGTGGCGCGCAAGCCCTTCTGATCCGCCCAGGGCCGGGTAGTAGCACTGTACCAGGTGGAGCAACTTCATAAGCGATCCTCGGCAGACAAGGTGGCCTGCGCCTGCGCCGCCTGATAGATGGCAGCGGCGGCATCAAGCGCAGCATCGGGCGCAAAGTCACGGCGGCCCACCGTCTCGGCGGCGCGGCGGTAGGCGTCATACCCCGCGCGCAGCGCGGTCAGCCCGGCGCGCACAGCCTGCGGCGTCACCGTGTCCACCACCACGCCGCAGCCGGTCTCGGAGACATAATCGGCCATCGGGATCGCCCGGCTGATCAAGACGGGTTTGCCCGCGGCCAGCGCATCGAGCAGCGAATGAGGATAGGATTTGACGATGCCGGGCTGCGCGGCGAGCAGCGCCGCCGCATGGGCGCGCGCCAGCACCGCATTCACATCCACCGGCCCGTCGATCACCTGCACGCGGTCCCCCACACCGGCATGGCGGATGCGCGCCTGGAGTTGATCCACCAGCACGCCGCGCCAGAGCAGCGTCAGGTGCAGGTCGGGCATCTGCTGGGCTGCGGCCAACAGGGTGTCAAACCCCTTGCTGGCAAACTGGGCAGGCGTCCACGGTGCTGACGCCACCACGACATGAATAGGGGCGTCCGGGGGCAGCGGCAGGGGATGGTGGGTAAAGCGGGCCGTGTCAATGCCGGGTCGCTGCAAACGCACATGATCCACCCCCCATGCCTGCAGGCGAGCCAGGCT
>CAZYQJ010000021.1:0-18732 GCA_964649925.1 uncultured Litorilinea sp. | reverse complement strand
CCCCCCGCCTGATGACGTGCTGCCGCCTGAGCTTTCCTCTTCTGCCTCCGGCGCGGCCTCGGCTGCGCCTTCTTCGGTCTCTTCCTCCGCCTCTTCCTCGGCGCTAGGCGTCGGGGTCTCGGCGGCCTCCATCTCTTCTTCTGGTTCCGGGGTGAGATCAGCCGCTTCCTCGTCCGGTTCTGGGGTCAGCGCGGCGGTTTCTTCGCCCGGCGTGGCCGTCTCTTCCGCTTCCAGTTCAGCGGTTGGGGCCGCGCCGCCTTCAGATTCTGTTTCCGGCTCAGGCGTCACTGTGGGGAGAGAAACGGGCACACAGCCCACCAGCACCCACACAGATATGATTAGGGCCGTCGTCGATGTGCCCACAAGGTGGGATAAGCCTTGTCTGCGCCCAAACATGCGATCCAGTCCTTTCTTGAATGGCGTAGCGGTTGGGGGACGGGCAGAGAACCCGCCAGTCTAGTACGAAGTCCACTGCTCAAGGAGTTCTGGCGGCAGGTCCGGAACCGGATCATCAGGCCCGAAATGTTCCTTTAGATACGCGTAGAGGATGGCGCGCTCATCCTCGGTCATGCCGGTGACCCGGTTGTAATGGTCGCGGGCGTTGCGATCCCATTCATTGCTGTCGAACCCGACGATCACCACCGGCACAAAGCTGTGGCAACTGGTACAGTTGGAGAGCACCAGGTCCCGCCCCTCGCCAGGTGGGAAGATGGCGTCCAGGTCGACTCGACCGCCGCTGCTGGCTGCCTGCGGTGCGGCTTCCGTGTTGTCCGCCGCATCAGCTTCAGCCGCGACCTCCTCGGCTTGATCGGTCTCTGGCGCGGCCTCTTCGGTCTCTTGGACGTTCGCCTCAGCAGGTTGATCGGCTGCCGGGGCCGGTTCTGCCTCCTCGGCAGCCGCAGGTTCTGCGGGCGGGGGCGTGGGCATCACGCAGGCGGAAAGCAGGGCCGCCATCAGCAAGGTGGCGACGACGATCCGTGTATGTTGAAAGTAGCGCATAGCCAGACTCCTCTGCAGGGCAATCTTTCGCCTAGTAGATCTCCGGTTGTTCATAGACAACGGGTCTTTCCACCGGCACCAGACCTGCCAAGGAGAAGACCGGGACAAGCACCTCACGGACGGCTTTAGCCGATGAGAAGCCATTCTCTGTCAAGACGCGCAGCAGATCCGTGGCCTGTGGATCATAGAACTGCTCCACACAGGTATCACAGATATAGGCCGGGATGTCCTCGACCATGTAAAGCCGTTCGTTGTGCCAGATCGCCGACCTGACAAGTTCTCGACGCATGGGCTGGTCACAATGGGGGCAGGGGACGGGTAGTTGGAAGGATTCAGTGGTCACGGGCACACCTTTTCTCTACAACTGAACACTGTGCAAGTACGGCTCTGCGACTCGACACGTTGCTATCTCTCGCCGGGATAGCGCGGCGCAGACGCCGGCCCCGCTGGTGGGACCGGCGCTGCACATTGACCATAGGGGCTTTCTTAGAGCGCCGCTATGGCCTGGGCCGCGGCCAGGATCTTGGGGGCGTCGGGGCGCAGCCAGGAGATCATCTCCTGCGCTGCCGGGCCGGCGGCATCCGGGAAGGTGATGCGCCGCGCCTTCACGCCGTCCACCCGCTGGCAGACTTCGGCGACGACATGGGCGCTGAAGCCGTTGGTCCAGTAGCCGTGTTCTACCACCAAGAGCTTACCGGTCTTTTCCACTGAATTGACAATCGTGTTGACATCCAGCGGCTTGACCGAGCGGATGTCGATATACTCGACGCTGATCCCCTCGCTCTCGATGTCGGGCAGGGCTTTGGCGACGTCCACCGTGGCGGGCGCCCACGAGACCAGCGTCAGGTCGGTCCCTTCCTGGCGAACAGCGGCCTCGCCGATAGCGACCTCATAGGGTTCGTCCGGCACATCGGGCTGCGCGCCGCTGGCCGCCTCGCGATAGTCGAAGAAGAGCACCGGGTCCGGGTCGTTGATCGCCGCGGTCATCAGCCCCGCCGCATCATAGGCGTTGCTGGGGACGACGATCTTGATGCCGGGGATGTTGGCATACATCGCTTCCTGGCCGACCTGGCTGTGCTGCTGGGCGGATCCGCCTGCGCGGCCTGCGCCGTCCAGCCAGATCACCATGGGCAGGTTAACCTGGCCGCCGGTCATCATGCGCATGTTGCCCACCTGGTTGAAGATGAATTCCAGGGGCATCGTCGTGGTCATGGAGGGAAGCTCCACTACGACGGGAATGCCGAGCATCGCCATGCCCGTGGCGCAGCCCACGTACCAGGCTTCATCCAGGGGCCAACCCTTGCCGGAGGTGCGGAGGTTGCCAAACTCCTCCGGCAGGTTGAGGATCTCGCCCGTCAGGCCCACGGCAACCGGGCTCTGGTACTCATAGAAATAACACATATCCTCGTTCGCACGCATCGCGTTGGCGACGGCCTCAAGCACAGCATAGCGATAAGGCTTTTTAGACATGTCAGTTGGTCTCCTTCAATTCCTGTTAGGCCCTAAACCAAGAACTGAGTCGTTGGCACTGCGCCGTCGGCGAAGACGTTGAGCACACCGTCTTCCGGTTTGACCTTGGGGCTGCTGCGGGCAAACTGAACAGAACCGTCAACTGCGAGTTGAACATCCTCGTCAAACGTGTTGAGTTCGTCCTCAGTAAAGAACCCCTCTTCGATCAGGAATTGCTGGAAGCGCGGGATTGGGTCGCGGGACATCCAGGTGCGTACCTCGCTGTCACTCCGGTAGGGAAGACCCCACGCACCATCGACGCCGACCTCGGCCCCGGCAAACCCGGCATGGTCATACCATCGGTAGGTCATGCACTCGACGACGCTGGGGCCGCCATTCGCCCTGGCGCGATCCACAGCATCCTTGACCGCGGCATAGACCTCTGCAACGTCATTGCCGTCGACCGTGACCGACGAGATCCCCAGCCCCTTGGTATAGGTGGAGACATGGCCGCCGGGGACGTTGGTCGCAGTCGGGATCGTGATCTGGTAGCCGTTATTCTCGATGACAAAGACGGCGGGCAGGTTGTTCATGACAGCATTGCGCACCCCGCTGAAGTAGTACATGGAGTTGCTGCCGCCATCGCCGATGAAGGCCAGCGCCACCTGATCGGAGCCGCGCACTTTGATCCCGTAGGCGGCCCCGGCGACCAGATAGATCTGCGGGCTGAGGATGCCGTTCGCCCCCAGGATGCCCTTATCGACCTCTACAATGTGCATGGAGCCGCCGAAGCCGCGGTTCGCACCGGTCTCGCGGAAGAAGATCTCCGCCGACATCTTGTTGAGGTCGCCGCCTTTGGCGATCAGGTGACCGTGGCCGCGGTGGGTGCTGGCGATGATATCGTCCTCACGCAGCGCGCCGACCGCGCCGATGGCGACCGCTTCCTGACCGATGTACATGTGGAACGCGCCGTAGAGACCATCATCCCCAGCGACAAAGAGGTCTTTCATGGTGGTCTCCCATTTGCGGATAGCCACCATGCGGCGGTACATGGTCTCCAGTGTTTCTTTACCAGCCTCGGCTAAAACCTCGCGTGCCACCCGTCCCTGCACCGCGCCGGGCGCAGCCTGGGCCGCGCGAGTCCCCAGCGGCAGCGGTGCCACGCTGGAGACAAAAGCGACGGCTGCGCCTGCGCCGCCCATCGCCTTCAGGAACGAACGCCGGTTGAAAACCGTCTTTGACTGCTTCTGATCAGACATGAGCTTGGTTTCTCCTTTGTCGTACAAACCTTTGCCGGACAAACCTTTGTTGTACAACGCGCCGACATGGCTCTGCATCCCTGCAGAAGCCCCCCTTCCTATCGTCGCAGTGGCAACTCCTTTCTACTACTGGGCCTGCACCTCGTGGCTTGGCGGCTGTAAAAAACGAGGAACAACAAAAGTGCTGCGCTGGTTGGATTATGGGGTGTCCGTGGGGAGACATCACCCGTAGACCCAACGCCGCAGCATCAGCCGTCTGGGAGCGAATTGCCCCCGGTGCTAACTCGCTGACAGCTGGCAAGGGAGTAGGCGTATTTGAATTGTGTGTTTTGGTGCCACCAGCGTACCGGACTCAGCCGTGCCTGTAAAGGTCAAAAGGGACAACGAGATGGCCCTTTGGGGCCATCTCGGCAGGGGAGGGTGGATGGAGAAACGAATGTTGAAGGCAGAAGGGGGTTAGATCAAGCCGATCTTGATGGCCTGCGCCACCGCTTGGGTGCGGTTCTTTGCGCCCAGTTTGGCAATGACGGCCTCGATCTTGCGTTTGACTGTGCGCTCGCTGCTGAACAAACTCTCGCTGATCTCGCGGATATCGGCCCCTTGCGCGATCAAGGAGAGAACCGTTAACTCCTCTTCCTCGAGATCGTAGGTGTGTTTGGTATCGGCTTTGGCCAGCGTACTAAACTGCTGCAGCACCTTGTCCCAAAGCGAGGGGGTCAGCAGACGCCGCCCTTGATGGACCTTGCGGATGGTATCGACCAGCATTTCGTCGGAAGTGTTTTTGAGCAGATAGGCGTAGACGCCGATCCCCAACATGCTCTTGATGTACTCCTCATTTTCATAGGCCGTCAGCACGATGATCTTTGCCTCCGGCACTTGCTGTTCGAGCAGGTGGGCGACCTCCACGCCATCGGGGCCAGGTAAACCAATATCCAGCAAGACCACGTCGGGCCGCGCTTGCCGCGCCAGTTCTAGAGCCGCTGCGCCGTCGCCTGCTTCCCCGACCAACTTGATGTCCTCGTAGCACGACAGGAGACTCCGTAGACCCCGGCGCAACATGGGGTGATCGTCCACGATGAGCACCTGTATCTTTGCCATGTCTAAACCTCCAACTAGCGTTCGGTCAATACATCCCATCAATCAATCACGGGTGAATCACGGCTGGGCAGGCAGCGTGAAGCGCACGATCGTACCCTGTCCAGGTGCAGAAAGCACGTCCGCATTGCCGCCCAGATCTTCCACACGTTCATGCATACTCAGCAGCCCAAGATGTTCGTGGCTATGCTCCTTTCGCCAGGGGGCAGGATCAAAGCCTTGCCCGTTGTCCTCGACGATGACCGTGAGAAACCCATCCTGAAAATCCAGGGTAACAGACACGACCGTGGCGCAGGCATGTTTGACGACGTTGTAGAGCGACTCCTCCACCAGGCGGAAGACCGTGATCTCGGTCAGAGAGGAGAGCGGGGTAGCGCTGCCCACCACCTGAAAATGGATCGTAAGGCCGGAAAACTCTCGCACAGTGTCGATATAGCGGTGCAGTGAAGAGACAAGCCCCTCATACTCTAGCGCAGGCGGGGTGAGGTTATGGATGGCATGGCGGATTTCCCGCTCCATCTCGTCGAGCAGGTCACGGGCGGAGAGGAGTTTTTCATCGATCAACGGCGTTGCGCCGGATTTGGCGACGGTGCGTGCGGCCTTCAACTGGTAGCGGGTCGCGGTAATCAGTTGTACCACGCCATCGTGCATATCACGGGCAATGCGCGCCCGCTCCTCTTCCGCAATGCGGGTGGTGCGGGCGAGTAGGGCGCGTAACTGCTGCGCCTTGACCGTGATCTCCTCCTTGGCTGCCACGACTTCGCGCGTGCGCTGCTGGACTTTTTGCTCCAGTTCTTCGGCGGAGATGGTCACCCGGGTGTGGAGGTCGGCATTCTCAATGGCGACGGTCACCAGGTCGGCAAACAGTTCCAGCAGCCAAAGGTCGCTGTGGTCAAATGCGTTGGAAGAGTGCGGCTCCAGAATGATGATGCCACCGAGGATCTCATCCTGTCGTTTCAGCGGCGCCCCCATGATCTTCATGGCCGGATAGTCCGCAAATTTGGGCACCTTGTTCGCCCACTGCGCATAATTCTCGATCAACAGGGATCGGCGCTCCTCGATCATCTGGCCGACAATCCCTTCGCCGGGGCGTAGTGTCAGCCCGGTCAAGTCGCGCAGGGTGTTGTGCTGGGCGACATGGTAGATGAGATCCTGTTTGGAATCGTAGCGATAGAGCGCGCCCGCCTGTGCATTGAACAAACTGACCCCCCGGCGCAGCAGCGAATCCAGCAATTCCGTCATGTCCAGTTGCGAGAGCAGGTCCAGCGTCGTGTGATGCAGGGCGACCATCGCCTTGTAGCGCCGTTTGGTCTCGCGGAAGAGGCGTGCGTTCTCAATCGCAATGCCCAGTTGGTTCCCGATGATCTGCAAAACGGTCACATCTTGTTTGTCAAAGGCGTGAACCTGGTCGCTTTGCACATCCAGCACGCCGATGATGCGGTTGCCCATCCGCAGCGGGACAACCAACTGCGAGCGCGTTTCGGGGGCCAGTTCCGGGTGATGCGGCTTGCGCTCCGGCCTGACGTCGTTACATACCATCGTCTGTCCGGTATAGGCCACCCACCCGGCGATCCCCTCCTTGCTGATCGCCAGCCGCAGACGGTCATACAGGGGAGGCTCGCCCTCCGGTCTGCTTGCCGCCTTCAAGTCAAGTTCGTTTGTATTGCGATCCACCAGAAACAGATGGCAGCGGCGATAAGCGAGGCTGTGCCGGATGAGGTGGGCTGCCTCGTCTAGCAGGGATCGGCTGTCGAGGAGCGAGAGGATGCGCTGCCCGATCAGGCTGGCTGCCTCCATATAGGCGGCACGGCGGCGGGTTTCCTCATACAAGCGTGCGTTCTTTGCCGCGGTCGCCATTCGATTGGCAATGGTGGTCAAACTCTCGAATTCGCGCCGTGAAAAGGGCGCGGGTCGCCTGCTCACGACGTGAATCACCCCGGCGACCTGATAGTTCAACTTCATCGGGAGGGTGGCGGTTACATACACGCCTACCTTGTTTGAAAGAGGCGAATCCAAGCCCGCAACTTGGTTGGAGGCATGGTACGGTTGCTCGGCAGTCAGTTCTCGCCCAAACAGGTGCGTACCCGCGGGCGCAATGCCATATTGTCCCCTTAGCACCAGTTGGTCCCCTTCTACCAGCCAGACTTCGCCTGCCTCCAAGCAGAGCAAATCCGCCATACGCACCAGCGCAGTCTGGAGCACCTCGTTGAGTTCGAGCGAATGATTGGCGGCATCGCCGATGGCATTCAATGTCACCAGTTCGCGGTGGCGAAAAGCCACCTCGCTTGACGCCTGAATTGACTGCCGGGTCTGCCTCAACACCAGCCAGACCAAAAACGGCACAAGCAACGCCCATGTGAGCGCGCCGCGCAGCACCTGCGGCGACCAAAGCGGGTAGCCATGCATGACCATTTGCTCGAACCCGATGTAAGCCAGGCTTAGGATCGCTAGACAGGCCGGAACGATCCAGGAAGGGGTGGAGAGCTTGTGGAGAAAACGAACCTGGTCTGGATAAACCCACAGGGGGCGCTGCTGTCCAGGGGGAGAGCCGGTCTCGCCGCCCAAAACTGACGTGGGGCCCGATAGATGCCGGTCTTTGTATTCGTAGCCAATCATCGCCCATCACTCCAAAGCAGTGCTTACCATCAAAAGCAATGCTCATCATGCACCATTGCGAGGAAGAAGTGCCGTGTAGCAGAGAACGGGGGATCAGCGCCGCATGAGCCAGGCCGTAGGACATGCCCCCGTAACCTCCAGAGTGCCAGCAACACGGGTTGGACTAAACCGGTCAGACCGAGCAGCGTCCAACCAGTGTCCAGCCAAAGCCGCCAGGGTATGGCTACCTATGGGGTTACGCCAACGGGTCATTCGCCATCGAGTCAAGCCAACGGAGGAATCGCGGCACGCGCCGCGATGGGAGCGCCGCTAACCTGACCTCTGGCCTGGTCATGTCTGTCTTGTGTCTATGTAGTGTGAGTGTTTAGCTCGCGTGAGTATAGCGCGATCCAAACGCTGGTGTCAATGATGGACAAGCTTGGTAGGTCGCTGGCAAAGCGCCTATCCCCTTTCTTATTCGCGATAGGCGAGTATGGTACACTATTACCTGCAGCCCGGCGACCGATAACCATTCCAACGAGGTCGCTGCGCCGTTTCGCACGCACATGAATCATCTAGAACAGGGAACCCTCTCTGTATGGCGCAGCAGCCCACTCGCACCACAGTCACTCCGCAGCGCGCAGCGCCCGGCGGAACCTTTGCCGCGTTACACCACGGAAGCTTTTCCTGGTTTCTCTTGGGGACAACCCTCTCCAACAGCGCCCAGTGGATCCAGCAGGTGACCCTAAGTTGGCTGATCTACGAGCTGACCGGTTCGGGCGCGATGCTCGGCACGCTCAACCTGGTGCGATCCATCGCCACGTTGGGCCTTGCGCCGATGGCCGGTGTCGCTATTGACCGTCTGCCCAGCCGCCTGCTGCTCTATGCCACCAACGGCTGGCTCTTCGCCATCAGCTTTATCTTCGGGTTTGTGCTGCTATTCAACGCCCAGGTCATCTGGCCGCTCTATATCTTCGCCTTGCTGGGCGGCGTGGCCCAGGCAGTCAGCATGCCGCTGAGCCAGACCGTGATCTTTTCGCTGGTACCGCGCGCCGCCGCTCCCAGCGCGCTGGCGTTGGTCCAGACCGGGTGGGCTGTGATGCGTTCGATTGGCCCGGCGTTGGGCGGCTTTCTGATCGTCTGGTTCGGCCCAGCCGGGAACTTCTTTGTCCAGGCGAGCGCCTATGCGCTCGTCGCCCTGACCATCGTTAAACTCAACCTGCCGCGGGGACAGGTCGACGCGGCGAGTCTCCGGCGGGGCGGCAGCCTGCGCGAAGGGCTGCGCTACCTGGCGGATGCGCCCACCACGCGCGCCTTCCTCCTGATGGGCTGGATCCTGCCGCTCTTCATCATCCCGATCTTTTCCGCCCTTCCGCCCATCTACGCCAAAGACATCTTTGCCGGGGGGCCGGACACGTTGGGCGTGCTGCTCTCCGCCGTTGGCGTGGGCGGGATCGCAGGCGGCTTTGTCACGGCCTCACTCGGCCAGTTTGAACGCCGCGGGCTGGTGCAGCTAGCCGCGCTTTTCCTGCTCAGCCTGTCGTTGATCGGCTTTGCGTTGAGCACCACCCTGTGGATGGCGCTGATCTGTTTTGCGCTGTCGGGCTTTTTTGAACTGATCTATCTGACGACCAACCAGACGCTGTTACAGCTATCGATCCCTGATGCCCTGCGCGGCCGCGTGACCGGGATCGTGAGCCTCAACTCGGGGCTGATGCCGATCGGCGCGCTCATTGCCGGTATCGGGGCCGACCTGATGGGGCCGCGCCTGATCACGCTTGTACTCAGCGGGATCGCTGCCGCCATCGCCGTGATCGTCTTTTTTGCCTCCCCCACCGTCCGTGATTATCGGTTGAGCCGGGCGATGGCAGGGCCGGGCACACCTGGGGGATAAGGCATCCGCACCATGAAGGTCATTGGCCTGATGTCCGGCACATCCGCTGACGGCATCGACGCTGCGGTCGTCGAACTCTCCGGGGCACCCCCGGCGCTGCGCTGGCGTCTGCTGGCGTATGTCGAACGGGCGCACCCGCCTGACCTGCGCGCAGAAATCTTCGCCTGCTTCCGCCCGGAAACAGGGCAAGTGGACCGTATCTGCCGGTTGAACTTTGCGCTGGGTCATGCCTTTGCCCAGGCTGCATTGGCCGCAACCGCACGGGCGGGCCTCAGCCCCGACGACATTGATCTGATCGGCAGCCACGGACAAACGCTCTGGCACATCCCAGATGGGCCGGATGCCTCTACCTTCCAGGTGGGCGAAGCAGCGGTGATCGCGGAAGAGACCGGGATCACTACCGTGAGCAACTTCCGCCCGCGCGACATGGCTGCGGGCGGGCAGGGCGCGCCGCTGGTCGCCTATGTGGATACCCTTCTCCTGCGCCACCCCAGCCAGGTGCGAGTCGCCCAGAACATCGGCGGCATCGCCAATCTGACCTACCTCCCGCCCATCGGGTCGCGGGAAGCCCCCATCGCCTTTGACACAGGCCCAGGCAACATGATCATCGACGACCTGGCCCACCGGGTCACGCAAGGGGCCTGGCGCTATGACCGCGACGGTGCGCTGGCGGCGCAGGGGCAGGTGAACGCGGCGCTGCTGGCCGAACTGATGGCCGAACCGTACCTGCGCCAGCCGCCGCCCAAGACCACGGGCCGGGAGTTGTTTGGCCGCCAGTATGCGGATCGGGTGTGGCAGCAGGGGGAGGCCGCAGGATTGTCAGGCCCGGATCGGGTCGCCACGGTTACCGCATTCACCGCGCACAGCATCGCCCAAGCCTACCGCGACCATCTGCCGCGTTTCCCCGACGACGTGATCGTCAGCGGCGGCGGCGCACACAACCCTACCTTGATGGCGATGCTGCAAGCATTGATCTCACCCGCGCAGGTACGGACGTCGGACGAACTTGGCCTCCCTAGCGCTGCGAAAGAGGCCATCGCCTTTGCCGTCCTGGCCTATGAAACCTGGCATGGACGGCCCGGTACCCTGGCCGCCGCAACCGGTGCGCGCCATGCCGCTGTGCTGGGCGATGTGACCCCCGGACGGCGCTGGCCCCCGCGCTGAACGCACGGCAGTCTTCACCCATACACTACGGATCGACGACATGCACCTCGATGCCCAGTTTACGCACCTGATCGAGTTCGGACTGGGGCGCTGCGCTGTCAGTGATCAGGACGGAAATCTGCTGCAGGGGGAGGATCGGCGACAGCGAGCGCACGCCAAACTTGCTGCTGTCGATCAGCAACACGATACGGCTGGCGCTGGCGGCCATGGCCTGCTTGACCTGGATCTCCAGCGGGCTGGGGTCGGTGATCCCTTCGGGGAATGTCAGGCCGGTCGCACCCAAAAAGAGCGTGCCCGCGCGCACCGTCTGAAAAAACTGCACCGCTTGCGGCCCCACAAAGGTATACGAGACATCGCGCAGAATGCCGCCGCAGCCGATCAAGGTCAGATCGGGCACTGAGGGCGCGGCCTCGGTCAGCGTTGCCAACCCGTTGGTGATCAAGGTCAGGTTGCGCCGGTCCAGGTACTTGACCATGGCCGACACCGTGGTTCCTGCCTCCAGGATCACAATGTCGTCGTGGCTCACAAAGGTCTGGGCAGCGTAGCGTGCAATGGCTTCCTTTTGGACGGAATGCAGGGCGCGTTTTTCGGTAAAGAATGGCTCGGTGCCTGCCCCGTTGTTCTCAACCCGCACAGCCCCGCCGCGTACCCGCCGCAGCATCCCCCCGTTTTCCAGGGTGGTGAGGTCGCGCCAGATCGTCATGTAAGAAACTGCAAAGTCCGCTGCAAGTTCCTCGGTGGCAACCGACCCTTGTTCCTGGATTCGCTGCGTTATCAACTGGCGACGTTTTTCAGCTATCACGCGCTATCCCCCTCTGGCTGTACGGCGCTGCTCGTCTCGACGCGGTCAAACGAGCCTGCCCTGCTATGATGCCTTCATCTTAAGGCTGGAGTGCGCTTCTGTCAATAGCGCGTGTTAATTTGTGTTATAACTTCTGTCATTTGCACAAATTGGGGGATTGACAACCGTTGTCAGTTGTTATAACCTGTAGCCGATTGTAATTTATCCCACGTATTAACTCAATGATCTGAACTCGCGCCGATCCACGCCGGACCCTGGTGCGTTTGTCCCGATGCCATCCAAAGGATTGTCATGCACGTTGCCGATCTGTTTGCGCGCTTTGACCCACTCACAGGGACCATCCCTGGCGTAGTGGAGAACACACGCCGCCTGAGCGACCTGCGCGGCTTTTTTGCCGACGAAGCCGCCTGCGCCGCGTTGATCGCCCAGGGTGATCCTGTCCTTTATAGTACCGCTGCCGTCGAACCCGATGCGGGGGACGGCGCGCTGCACTACGCCATTGCCCGCTTGATGCCAGGCCGCGTCGGCGAAGAATACTATATGACCAAAGGGCACTTCCACGCCTGGCGTCCTGCCGCCGAAGTCTACATCGGATTGAGCGGCAGCGGGGCCATGCTGCTGGAAGATGAAGCGGGCGAAAAAAGCCGCCTGGTGCCGCTGGAAGCCAACAGCGTGGTCTATGTGCCCGGCCACACAGCCCACCGCACGATCAACACCGGAGAAATGCCGCTCGTCTACCTGGGCATCTACCCGGCCGCCGCCGGTCACGACTATGGGGCCATTGCAACTCGCAACTTCCGCCAGGTGGTGGTCGCCGTGAACGGCACGCCCACCCTGATGGATCGCCAGTCCTACCTGCAATCGCTCCGCCAGGACAGCCAACCGCTGCGGCGCTAACCTGCGCTGCCGAGATAGATCGGGCCATGACGCCCACCCACGTTACGATCAGAAAGCAGACCGATGACCGAGTACGTCACCAAGCCGATTCCCACGGAGATGCCGCCTGTCGATGTCGTCGAGCGTCCCTGGGGATCCTTTGAGCAGTATGCCCACAACCAGGAAGTCACCGTCAGCCTGATGTCGGTCAAGCCGGGCCAGCGGCTCAGCCTGCAATCCCACACAGGCCGCGCCGAACTCTGGATCGTCCTTGACGAAGGCGCGGTCGTCCAGGTGAACGACGACACCTTGACCCCTGCCTCCGGCGACAAGATCTGGATCCCTGCGGGGGCTCGTCACCGTTTGAGCAGCCGCATTGACCCCGGCGGGCCTGCCGTGCGCGTGCTGGAAGTCGCCTTTGGCAACTGGCAGCAGGCCGACATCACTCGCTATCAAGACGACTACCAGCGTCCAGACCAGGGGGAGTAAGATGCAGCTTTCTCAAAATGGCTGGCGCAAGACGGCCCAAGAACTGCTCCCTGCAACCCACTGTCCCACCCCCCTAGGCCAGTATGACTTGTACCCTGGCTTCCCCATCGGTTCGGGGAAGATCGAACTGGGCTGGGACAGACTGGCGGCGCACCTGAGCCAGCACAAACAGGTGGTGATCGACGGCTATGGTGGCGTCTTTTGGGATCGCCTGCGTAACGGCCTGGACAGCGCGCTGCAGGCGCGCGGGATACGCGCCGCCTGGATTGACGTTCAGGACGCGCTGCGCCCCAGTGACGAGATCGAAGCGATGGTTGAGCCGTTTTTGGGCGCGGATGACCCGATCTTCGGCACGCGCTTCACCGGCGCGCTGCGTGATTTCTTTGCGCCCGATGCGTTGGCGGCGCTGATCCCCGACCCTGCTGCCGATCTCTCGATCCTCTATGGCTGCGGCGCGGCCCTGGCCGGTTGGGATGCGCCCCTGGTCTATGTGGACGTGCCCAAGAACGAAATCCAGTTCCGCAGCCGCGCCGGTAGCATCTGCAACCTGGGTCGCTGCACGCCGGAACCGGCCAAGCCGATGTACAAACGCTTCTACTTCGTGGATTGGGTTGTCCTCAACCAGCACAAGGCCGACCTGCTGCCGCACATTGACTGGATCGTGGATGAGCAGCGCCCTGATGAGGTGGCCTGGATGCGCGGCGGCGACCTGCGCGCCGGGCTGGCGCAGATGAGCCGCAACTATTTCCGCGTGCGCCCGTGGTTTGAACCCGGCGTCTGGGGCGGCCACTGGATCCAGGAACACATCCCCCAACTGCCCCAGGATGTGCCCAACTATGCCTGGTCATTTGAGTTGATCGTCCCCGAAAACGGGCTGGTCTTTGAGAGCGACAGCCGCCTGCTTGAAGTCTCCTTTGACTTCCTCATGTACTGCGACAACAGGGCGGTGCTGGGCGACAGTGCCAGCCGCTTCGGCTATGAGTTTCCCATCCGCTATGATTTCCTGGACACCTTTGACGGGGGCAATCTCTCGCTCCAGTGTCACCCGCGGCCGGAGTTCATCCGCACGCACTTTGGCGAGACCTTCACCCAGGATGAGACCTACTACATCCTGGACGCCAGGCCCAATGCCATGGTCTATCTGGGCTTCCAGGAGGGGGTTGATCCCGCTGCGTTTCGGCAGGCGTTGGAAACCAGCTTCGCGCAGGCCGCGCCGGTGGACGTGGAACGGTTTGTCAACACCGAACCGGCCCGCAAGCATTCGCTCTTCCTCATCCCCAACGGCACGATCCACTGTTCCGGCAAGGACGTGATGGTGCTGGAGATCAGCGCTACGCCCTACATCTTCACCTTCAAGATGTACGACTGGATGCGGCTGGATCTGGACGGCAGGCCGCGGCCGCTCAACATTGACCGCGCCTTTCAAAACCTCTATTTTGAACGGCAGGGCAAGCAGCGCATCACACAGGAACTGGTTTCCCATCCAAAAGTGCTGGCGGAAGGGGACGACTGGCGGCTGGTGCATCTGCCCACCCATGCCGAACACTTTTACGACGTACACCGCTTTGAGTTTGACCGTGAAGTTTCCGCCACCACCGATGGCTCCTGCCATGTGATGAGCCTGGTGGAAGGCACGTCCGTGATCCTGGAAACCGCCAATGGCATGCGCCAGCGCTTCAACTACGCCGAGACCTTTGTCGTGCCTGCTGCGGCGCGCGGCTACCGTTTGATCAACGAAGGCCAGGGGCGGGCAATGGTGGTCAAGACCTTTGTCAAACCGGAACACATCTAAAAGGGACCGATGGCAACCGTATTAGGCGTGGACGGTGGCGGCACAAAGACCCATGTCGCCATCTTAGACGAACAGGGCCGTCTGCTGGGCACGGGCGTGGGCGGGCCTTCCAACTATGATGACGTGGGCAAGCAGGCTGCCCAGGAGAGCATTGGCCGGGCTGTGGACGCCGCGCGCCAGATGGCGCAGTTGCCGCCGCAGCGGTTCGATGCCGTCTTTCTAGGCATGGCAGGCGTGGTCTCCCCGCAGGACCGTCAGGCTATCCGCGACATCGCCCTGAACCTCGACCTGGCCGCGCCGGATGCGATCGATATTGACCATGACTGCCGCATCGCGCTGGCGGGTGGGCTGACCGGGCGGCCTGGCATCGTGCAGATCGCGGGTACCGGGTCGTCCACCTTTGGCATGAACGCCGCGGGCGATGCATGGCGGTCGGGCGGCTGGGGCCACCTGCTGGCCGACGAGGGCAGCGGCTACTGGCTCGGCATGCAGGCCATGATCGCCGCAGTACGCAGCTATGATGGCCGCACCCCCCACACGCCGCTTGAAGAACGGGTGCTGGCAGAACTGGGGCTGGATGACATGAACGAGATCATGCACCGGCTCTATGTGGCGCACCTCACACGCAGCGAGATCGCGCGGCTGGGACCGCTGGTGATCGAAGCCGCGACAGCAGGCGACCCCTGTGCGCGCGCCTTGATCCAGCAGGGCTGCGACGACATGGCCGACTGCGTGCTGGCCGTCGCCCGGCGGCTGGGCATAGATGGCCAGCCCTGCGAGGTGGCGTGGGTCGGGGGCGTCTTTCAGGCGGGCGATGTGGTGCTTGGCCCATTTGAACAGGCGGTATGCGCCCGGCTCCCCCAATGCCGGGTCACGCCTGCCGAACTGCCGCCGGTCTTGGGCGCGGGCGTGCTGGCCTTAGGCATCTTGGGCATTGCTATCGACGACTCGATCTTTTGTACGCTGCAAGCCAGCGCGCAAGCGCAAGCCAACACAGAACCGTAAAGGATTGACCCGTGGACCTGGAAACCAAAATCGGACAACTGTTCATTTACACGGCTGGCAAGTCTAGACACGTCGGCCACTACGAGCGTGATTTTCTGCGCCATTACCGGCCCGGCGGCCTCATCTATCCGAGCGGCCCCACAGCCCACCACAGCCGCCAGCAGATCGCCCGCTACCTGACCGATCTGCAGCGGGTGAATGCCGAACTCGGATTACCCGGCCCGCTCATCGTCTGTGTTGACCATCGCGGCGGCGATTCGTCGCTGCTGCTGCCGGAGGAGGATGGTCTGGAATTCCCCGCGCCCATTGCCCAGGCCGCACTGGCTGACGATGTCGAGCAGGCCGGGGAGGAGATCGGCGCGGCCATCGCCCGCGATGTGCTGGATGTGGGCTATAACCTGAACCTGGCCCCCTACGCCGACTTTTTAGAGCGGGGCGATATTGAGAAGTTTGTCTTTGGCAATTCGATGATGGGCGCCGACCCCCAGGTCAACGCCGCGCTTTCCGTGGGGCTGATCCGCGGGATGCAGCGTGAAGGGATGCGCACCACCTACTGCGTCTTTCCCGGCGGCTATGGCAGCCTGCCGCAAGACCCCCATCACTTTGTCGGCACGATTGACGCCGACCGGCGCACCCTCTCCGAACGCTACTTTGTCGCGCCGCGCGCCGCCTTTGCCGCGGGGGTGGATGCGGTCATGCTCTCGCACTTCCAGTTCCCGGCCCTCGACCCGGAATCGCTCCCTGGCACCTTTTCGCCCGCCATCATCGAGGACGTGCTGCGCCGCGAGTTGGGCTTTGACGGGCTGGTGATGACCGACTCGATCCGGATGCAAAGCGCGGTCCAGGTGGCAGGCAGCCGGGGTGAAGCTGCGGTGCGCGCCGTCGAAGCGGGTGCGGATGTCGTGCTGTGCGCCTTGTGGGAGGAACGCATGGCCGTGGCCGAAGCGGTTCGATCCGGGCGTATCTCACGGCAGCGACTGGATGAGGCGGTTGAGCGCGTGCTGGCGCTCAAGGCGAAACTGGCCGCGGACGTGCCGGGCGAACGGCAGGGGCCGGACCCCATCGACAGCGGGCGCATGGCCTACTGGATCGGGCGCTCGATGACCTGGGCGCGCCGCCCTGCCGGGTGGCAGCCGCTCAACCAGATGCAGGCCCCGCGTATCGTCGCCCTGGCGGCCTGGTCGGAATTCCTGGATGCCGTGGGCGATGTCTGCGGCGAGGACGCACATACCCTGCGTCTAACGGTCGCCAACACGCGCGACATGATCGTGGAAGACGAAGAGGCCGCGCTGCTGTTGAGCATGACCGAAGGCTATGACGCTGTGATCTTCGGCACGTCCAACCCGGTGCATCTGCGGCTGGCGCAGCGGCTGCACGCTGCAGGCCGCAACGTCTGGGTAGTCCATGCCGGGCGCGTCTTTGAGATCGAACATGCACCCGACCTGCCCGTCGTGTTGTTGAGCTACAGCCACGGGCCGCTGGCCTGCCGCAAGGCTGTGGAGGTCTTGGCCGGTGTAATCGAAGCCGAAGGCCGGATCCCTGTGCCGCTCAAGACGGCTGCGCTTGCCCCTGCGCCCGCCTAAACGGGCGTACTGACCAGAAGCCCCCTGATCTCGCGCTCCCTATCAGCGGGATCAGGGCGAACACAACCGAACACGCATCAAATCACCGCATCAACAGGAACGTGGTGTATCCCTATGGAACGACAGATCAGCCTTAACGGGACATGGCGCTATGAACCGCTGGCCTGGACCACGCTTCAGGCGGACGGTTCGATTGCGGAATCGTTTGAGAATTTGCCTGCGGGCGGCGAGATGCAACTGCCCATGAACTGGCAGTTGCGCGGGCTGGATTCCTTCGATGGTCGTGTGCGTTTCACGCGCTCCTTCGCTGCCCCACAGCACGCCGCAGATGAACGCATCTTCTGCGTCTTCCGCGGCGTGGACTACTTCGCCGATGTCATGCTCAATGGGCAGGCGCTGGGGCGTCACTCTGGCTACTTCCAGACCTTCGCCTTTGAAGTGACCCATCTGCTGCAGCCAGGGGATAACCTGCTGCAAGTGGATGTCGATTGCCCCAAAGAACAGCCGGGGACGGTCTGGTATGACAACAAGTGGCTGATCAAGGGCATCCTCTCGCATTGGGACTGCCGCCCTGGCAGTTGGGATCTCGACACCGGCCAGGACCAGAATTCGGGCGGGATCTGGGGCGATGTCTATTTAGAGGTGCGGCCATCCACCTTTGTCACGAACGTGCGCGCGGCCAGCAAACTCGTCCCGCGCGAGGCGAGCAGCGCGCTCTTTTCCCACGACGAACCGGCGCAGGGGCTGCAGGCCCAGGTGCGTGTTGAACTGGACGTGGACAGCGCCACCGGCGGCGACTTTGACCTGCGCCTGTCGCTGGACGATGTGTCCGTAACCCTGCCGATCCATGTGCCCAGAGGCGTCAGCCACCAGGTCGCGGTCGTGGCTGTGCCCGACCCGAAACTGTGGTGGCCGTGGGATTTGGGCGAACCCTACCTCTACAGGCTGCGCGCCGAACTCCTCCGCGACGGCGAGACCCTCTCCCGCTTTGAAACCGAGTTTGGCATCCGCGAACTCACGCTCGACCCGCACAGTGGGGCGTGGACGGTCAACGGCGAGCGCTTCTTTGTGCGCGGCACAAACGTCATCCCGACGCTCTGGCTGGGCGAGTATGACGAGCAGATGATCGCGCGCGATATCGAGATGCTCAAGGCCGCGCATATCAACGGCGTGCGCGTCTGTGTCCACATCAACCGCGATGAGTTCTATACGGCCTGCGACCGCGCCGGGATCATTGTCTGGCAGGATTTCGCCCTGCAGTGGGGATACACCCCCGACCCTCGCTTTACGCATGAGGCTGTGCGCCAGGTGCAGGAGATGATCCACCTGCTCTATAACCATGCCTGCATTGCGTTGTGGTGTACGCAGAACGAATCTTCCTTCCACAACCGCATGATCCTCACCCCGGTGCTGGCGCAGGCCGCGGCCCAGGCCGATTCGTCGCGTTATGTGCGCGCCACATCGGAATTCAGCGAACACGCCTATCCCGGCTGGTACAGCGGCCATGTGCGCGACTATCTCACGCTGCCCGGTACGCCGATCCTCACCGAGTTTGGGGCGCAGGCGCTGCCCTCTGCCGCCGAGGTGCGCGCGATGCGCGGCGGCGGCCAGTGGCCTCCCGACTGGGAGGGGCTGGCCTATCACGACTTCCAGTATGACCAGACCTTCCATGTAGCGCAGATCGAGATGGGCAGCAGCCTGGAAGAGTTTGTCGCCAACTCGCAGCGTTA